>NZ_RZNF01000004.1 GCF_003992725.1 Rhodomicrobium lacus
AGCCATCGTCACCGGCGGAAAGTTCGCCAACGGCGCCGTAAGCGCAGCCTTCGCTCACCTCTGGAATGCGGAAAGTCACAGAGAGCCAGGGATCGGTCATAATGGCGGTCCGAACCTCGACGAGGTCGAGAAACTCAATGTTGGGCGAATAAATATCCTTCGGGTTCTGTTGAGCCGGTTTCCGCTTGCCAGCATATTCATACCGACAGACCAGTTGGGTAATGGTAGCATGTTCGAGGACATCACCGCACCAGGGTCGACAACACAAAATTACAAAGTCAATATGTCGATGGACCAGTTTGAACAAAATCTCGTCAGAGATGGGTTTACAGGGACACAAAAAGGAATTGGTACAGAATATATCAATGCGACTGAAGAACGCTTTTATATTAGGGATTATTCAAAAAGCGGCCCTCCGACGGCAGACTATTATCCTAGTGGTTCACGAGACCCTGCCATCAAATACAGGTTTGCGAAGTGAAGCACGATTTCTATCTGAGCGAGCCATCGGAACTGCTGATGGCTCGCAAAAGAGCCAAGAGGTTGGTGTATCTTGACCGCCACGCACCAGACCTTGTGTTCAAGCGCGAATTGGGGAATTTTGCTTATTTGGATTTCAATAGCTTTCAAAGATTGACCTTTGGAGAGGTTCTCATTGCGCTGAAAGAACATTTTGGGGATCATGATATAATTGGCATCTTCGATTACCCTTTGGTTTTTGATAGATCTGGATATAACAAAGCTTTTCGATTAAAAGGAGAATGGACATCTGGATCGTGGAAGCAAAAAAGAGAAATTCCTATCGAAGCTTGGAAGGAAAATAAACATCATACTTCGGCGACAATTTTGGATTACATTGTTGATGGTTTTATTTTTGGAGGAAGTGAGAAATGGGCCTGTTACACGGATAGAGATTTCATGCTCACAATTTTCGCGATGAGAAACGATCCAGCGCTCATTGAGGGCGGCTGGCCTACGGTCCCGGGTATCCCTTGGATGACGCCGGAGATCGCTCGTGCAAATGTACCGGCTGCGTTAACGCCGGAAGAAAAGAAAATTCGAGATACCTTTTTGAAAAACTACGGCTTGCTAGAATAACGCAGGGCAAGCGTCGCGACGTGAGTTGGGCGGCGTTCATCAACGTGCCGGTCGCGCTCTGGCAGTCGGGCAAGATCGCGCGCGGCTATACCGGCTCCGCTCAAGCAGCGCGAAGCGCGGTAGCGGCGCGAAACCCGCAGCTTGACGAGGTCGGCCTCGTGCACATGAACGGGCGGGTCTACGACCCCGAACTCGGCCGCTTCCTCTCCGCCGATCCGTTCATCCAGGACGCCACCAACCTGCAGGCGTTGAACCCCTACACCTACGTCCAGAACAACCCGCTCTCCTTCACGGACCCAAGCGGATACTTCCTCTCCGGCCTGTTCAAGGCCATCGGCAAGGTCTTCAGCCGCGTCTTCAAGGCCATCGCCCACGCCATAAAAACCGTCCTCAACTCCTCAATCATACGGTCGCTCATACAGGTCGCCGTGTGCGCCGCCACGATGGCGACGGGGCCGGGTATATGCGCGGCGACCGCGGGGATGATGACCATGGCGTCGGGAGGCAGTATCGTCGATGCCGTCAAAGCCTTCGCCTTTACGCTGGTATCGGCAGGCGTGTGGGGCGGCTCCGACGCCCTGGGCCTCGGAGGCGGGACCTTCGGCAGTTTCAGTGGCGGCGTGGGGGGCATGCTCAGCGGCGTCGATCCCATCGCACAACTCCTCGTGCACGGCACGGTGAACGGCGCGCTGACGGTCGCCCAGGGCGGCGACTTCCTGCAGGGCTTCGCCACAGGCGCCATCGGCAAGGCGGGCGGGTTGCTCGCGCTCGAAAGCCCGCTGGGGTCCGTTTCCGGTGAGCAGGGCGTATTCATGCGAACCGTCGTCGCCGCGACAGCCGGCGGCACAGCAGCCATCGTCACCGGCGGAAAGTTCGCCAACGGCGCCGTAAGCGCAGCCTTCGCTCACCTCTCTGGAATGCGGAAAGTCACAGAGAGCCAGGGACCGGTCATAATGGCGGTCCGAACCTCGACGAGGTCGAGAAACTTAATGTGGGGAATACTACTTCAAATAATAAGGGTGTAGGACAATGTTTTTCAGAATGCGTGGGGGAGCATTATGGTGAGACTACGCTTTCTATTTGGGCAGAGATCGGCGGCCTATCTCTGCCAATCACAAAAGCCTGGTTGGGTGCACCAACAGCATTTGGTTCCAGTACCTATACGAATCCATTGAGCGCGCTGGGATTTGAACTTCGAAACATAGATCCGTCACTTAGTCCTAAAATCGGCACACAAGTATTTGGAACAACGCGTTTATTTGGGATAGCTGGTCGCTCAATTCCATATGTCGCCGCTGCGATGGCAACCTATGATGCTGCAAGCATTAGCTACTGTACATACAATTACTACAATGGAAGATGATGTGACAAGACGAAATGAAATAAAAACGGCAGCAATCGCTGAGATTCGATCTTTTACCCCAAAAAAGTATGAGATAAGGGAGGATTCGCATGTAATTAATGATCTAAAATTGGCGTCAGATGATTTTACCGACATGGCAATCGGTTTGGAAAAAAAATATAACGTGTGGATTCCGCGAGAAGAGTGGAGCCACGCCCTTACCGTTAAGGCGATCATGGACTTATTAGAGAAGCATTTGGAAGGCAATACAACTAATATTTAGAGAACTTCTATGTCGCGGGCGGTGCCCACGAGGTGATGAAGCGGGGCTCGACGGTTACTATATCGCAGGCGTCGCGGTCGAGATCGAAGGGACCGGCGCGACCGAGACGCTTTATCTCCTGAAGGATCATCTCGGCTCGACGGACGTGATCACCGACGCCATGGGCGCCGTCCAGAGCCGCCTGTCGTTCGACGCCTCCCAATCCGCTTGCGGATTGGGTCTGAGTGATGCACGCTCGATCTGGATCGAGCGTGCGGGCAAGCGGCGCGACGTGAGCTGGGCGCCGTTCATCAACGTGCCGGTCGCGCTCTGGCAGTCGGGCAAGATCACGCGCGGCTTCACCGGCCCTCGCTCAAGCAGCGCAAAGCGCGGTAGCGGCGTAAAACCCGCAGCTTGACGAGGTGGCCTCGTGCACATGAACGGGCGGGTCTACGACCCCGAACTCGGCCGCTTCCTCTCCGCCGATCCGTTCATCCAGGACGCCACCAACCTGCAGGCGTTGAACCCCTACACCTACGTCCAGAACAACCCGCTCTCCTTCACGGACCCAAGCGGATACTTCCTCTCGGGCCTGTTCAAGGTTTTAAATCATATTTGTCAACAGAACCTAATCTAATCTAATCTAATCTAATCTAAGTGTTCAGTCCCAATGTGTGATGGTCTGGTTTTCGGATGAAGAGGTGTGGCTTTTCCTCGCTGAGCTTTCGGATAGCCTCGAAGGGTGTTCGGAAGTGAGTTGCTTGGCAAAGTTATAGGCCGACAGCCAGTCCCGGACGTGACGGCGGAGATCGTCGATCGAGCCGTAATGGAAGGTGTGAGTTGTCGCGTCCTTGATTGTTCGCACCATGCGTTCGGCCTGACCGTTCGTCCAGGGATGGTAGGGTTTGGTGAGCCGGTGCTCGATGCCGTGCTGGTCGCAGACCCTGCCGAAGAGGTGAGCGACGAAGTCGCCGGACCTGTCGCGCTGGACGAACTGAACGCCGTTGTCGGTCAAGACGGTGTGCACCTTGTAGGGAACGGCGGCAACGAGCACTTTGAGGAAGGCTGCGGCCGCGAGCTTCGTCGCCTTGCGATAGATGCGGGCGAACACGAGCTTCGAGGTGCGGTCGACGGCGACGAACAGGAAGCCCTTGCCGCCTTCATAGCGGAGTTCCGCGATGTCGATATGGAAGTAACCGATATCGTAGGCCTTGAACTGCTTCGGCTTTTCACGATCGGCCTTCGGCAACCGCGAGATGCCGTGGCGCTGGAGACAGCGGTGCAGCGAGGAGCGCGTCAGATGCGGGATGACGTCTTTCAGGGCCACGAAGACATCGTCGAGCGGCAGCCTTGCCTGCACACGCAGGGCGACGATGGCAGCCTCTTCCATCGGCGACAACACCGTGTTGCGGCGTTCCTTCGGCCCCATTGGCCGGTCCTCGACGGAACTCCGTGCGCGCCACTTTCTCACGGTCTTCTCGTTGATGTTGTAGCGCCTCGCGAGCTCCGCGATCGGAGCATACGACACGCTGTAGTTCCGTTCGAACGGCGTGCGTTGTCGTGGCGCACCCGTGTAGAACCTGGACCATAGTCCCTCCCGCCGTGACGGTGTTAACGATACACCATCACAAGGCGGGACTGAACACCTAGACCCCAATCATGATCGTTCCCTTCCTCGCTCCCTGTCGGCCACGTGTTCGAGCCGTTGCAAGGTCGCCCGGCGCGCAATGTGCGCGAACGCCTCTGCTTCCTGCAGGGTGACAGGCTTGACGATATAGCTGTCGCCTTGCTGGAGCACGATTGCCGGGCGACCGTCCTTCAGCGTCCTACGTCCGCGATAGACGAACGGCCCGCGATCTGCCGGAGAAAACAGCCGATGCGGCGGAAAACCGGGGTCGCGGGCGGCCCGCTCGTTCCGCCGCGCGATATAGCTGTCGATTGCATCCTGCCGCTCGGCAAGTGCCGCTTGCCTCTGCACCTCAAGGTTTCGATCCTCGAACGCGATCTGAAGGCCCGAAACCGCTGCCGCCTTGACGACCGCCGACTTGAATTCCGCCGTTCCCTCGATCCTGAGCGGTTGTCCGCCGAACCGCGTCGCTCCGAGATCGATGGCGAGATAGGCCGCCTGAAGCGAAACCTCGGGCACATAGATCCTGTCGGCACTGTCGATCGCCTTGCCGCCGTCGCGCAGGTAGTAGATCGATGACCCGTTCTTCAGCACATAGGGCTTCAGGTGGCTGTAGACGATCCGCCGCGCATCCGCGCCGCTCGGCGCCGAGATGAAGGCGGTATTGAGCGCCTCCCGCTCCCTGCTGCGGCGCTGGAGAAGCGCGAGCGCCTGTCCATCGCCCTGCTGCGCAACGTGCGCCAGATAGTCGTCGAAGCTCCATCGCGGCCAGGCGCGGCTGACGGCATCCTGCCTGTCGGACATCTCCTGCGCGATCTCTCTTGCCCGTCGCGTCATCTCCTCGCGAAGTCTTTTTTGATGGTCGAGCCGGCCCTTGTTGGCGCTCCTCGACCTCAAACGCTTGTAGGTGTCGATCACCGGCTGAAAGGCGCCGTTGGCTTCCTTTCGGATGCGCTGGAGTTCCTTCTCGCGCGCCCTTCGCTTTCTGATGCGGTCGAGGTGGTATTGCGTCCAGAGGCGGTCGTAGACCGGATCGCGCCTGGAGGCTGAACGCGCGAAGGTCTGAGCCACGGTCTGCCCGTCCCCCTGGAACGGCCCGAAGCGTCTCACGAACTGGCCGATGCCGAAGGCGCGATCGACGGTGCTGGCGCGGACGCGGCGACCGGTCTCGTCTTCGATGCATAGACCCGCGCCGCGCTGCCTGAGGGCGAGCTTTCTCGCCTCGAAGCGACGATGCACCTCTTGCCAATCCGCCGCGCCGTCGAGCATCGCGACCCCGACTCCCGATTTCTGGAGTGCCGCACGGAAGGCGCGCGTGACCTCGATCGGCTGCGGATCGGTGGAGCGGCCATGGTTCGTGCGAATGAGGCCGAATTCCTTCTCCAGCCGTTCGCACTCGGCCATCAGCTTGCGCTGGTCGAAATACGGCTCGTGCATCCGAAACGTAGTCGGGTGGATCTTGTTGATGGCGATATGCATGTGAAGGTGCTCGGTGTCGATGTGGACCGCCGACATGCGTTGATGCGCTTCGAGCCCGATGGCGGCAACGAGCCGCTCTTCGATCTTTTCCAGCACCTCGTCGCTGGGCCGCTCATTGTCTGCGAAGCTGACGACGAGGTGGTAGGTCTTGTCGGCACTGGCGCGCGTGTTGCGCTTCTGCGTCGCGATGATGTCGGAGAGCGCCCAGTCCGGCTCGTCGGTGCCGCAATTGGTGATGCGGATGCCGCCGACGCGGCCGCCGGCGCCCGCCTTGTCGAGGATGTAATCGGACAATCGCTCGATCACCTCTTTCCGGCGCGCGCCTTTCGGGCCGAGGATATAGGTCGCAAGTCCCGTATAGCTCGACGCGACGCCCCGCTTCACGCGCTTGGCGATCATCCCTCGCGCTCCGACAGGATCCTCGCGTTCACCGCGGCTTCGTGTTCGAGCGCCGCGCGCAGTTCGGCCTCGGACATCATCTCCAGCTTTGCTGCCTCGAGGATGATCGCGCACCGAACCGTCCCGATGATCTGGGCCGCTTCATCCGGCACGCTCAGAAGCCGCGCTCTTCCCCAGGCGGAGAGGCTCAACCCCTCGGCATCGGCCCTCTCCTTCAGGGCGTTCATTTCAACTTTCGTCAGCCTAATCTTGAGCATAGACGCTCGGTTCTCATTACCCATCGCTTGCCTCGCGTTTTGTTTTCGAGCGTCCTATTCAGCTCTTTTCCCGACTTTCGCAGCGAAATATGTTAGCCAGAATTCGAAATATGCTATGGGACTGCATGGACCCAAATCTCTGCGTTAGCCAGGATAATTGATTGATATTACTTGCCTGAATTATTCCCACCCCCTCCGCCAGACACCGCCGATTTCCCTCTATGGTGCGATATTGCCGCCGATCACCGCCACCATCATGCGGTATACGGAACCGCCGTTTCCACGCATTGCCCGATACTTGCGTGTCCGGGCCAGCGGTGCCGGCAGCTTTCGACCCTCACTAAGCGGCGGCGAATGCGCGGGCGAATGCCGATCTGCAAATCAGTGCGGCGGCAGGCTAAAAACAGGAATCCAAAACCATTGTGACAGAGGCAAAAAAATTGGCGTCGAAAAGCGCTAATTAAGCCATTGATTTATAACAACCCACGACGCGTCTTAAAAACCGACGGGCATTTAAGGTAGTTAAATTAATAAATTAAGCAGTGTGACATACCCTATGACCAGCGTTGCGCAGTACCTTTCCGAGCATGGTCCCTCACGTTCCTCACGGATCGTTGAGGCGCTTGTCGCATCTGGTTTATCCGCAGAGGCAGCGCGTCAGCGTGTATCGCGAGCAAAGCCGCCGGTCCGCAGCTTTCCTGTTCCGCTCCTGCCTAAGCGCGAGGCGTTCCTCTATCTGGAGAAGGACCGTAACGGCGAACGGTTCTGGCAAAATTTCCTGCGCGATCTCCGCGAAACCAATTCGGTTACGGCAGCGGCTATCGACGGGGTAATCGCTCGGGGTGGCATAATTCCTGCCGAGCAATTCGCGATTGTAAGCGGTGCAACGGTCAGGCCTAAGACTGGGCAAGTCCCGGCTGATACGGTCGCCAACCGTCTCATAAAGTCCGACTTCCTCAAGGAATTCCACGACCCGGAATATGGCCGCTGTTTCCACACGGCTCCGAGCTTAGCCATGGGCACGCCCGCTGCCATGCGGGCGCGGGACATTACGGAACGTGTCTTGCTGGATGGCCTGCGCGAATGGTGCCGAAAAATTGGCCTCGCGAGCTACAACGCTATCCGCATCCGAGGCGACGAAGATTTGAAGCCGATCGGGCCTTTCGCATTCGATCTTGCCGGGCCGAGCTATCTCCTACCGTTGCAGGGATCGGCAAGCAAACCGGGCTTCGTTGTGGCGGATGTTTTCGCCGAAGGCGTTTTGACCGTCGATGAGATTCAGTTTTTCATCCGCAAAGCTCGCGTTCTCAAAGCCAGCTTCAAGGATATCGGCATTCTGTCTATCATCGTTGCGGAAGGCTTCACGGGCGAAGCAATGACCGCAGGACATGCGGCGGGTGTTATGCTGGCAACCCCCAAAGACCTGTTCGGGAAGCATGTCGGGGAGGCAATCGCCTCGCTCTGCGAAGTGCTCAAGAATGCCGCGAAATATGCATCATCGAGCCCCAAACGCCTCACCAAGCTGTTGAACAACCTGTTCGATATCGAAGGGCGCAACAAGAACCTTCGGGGTATCCTGTTCGAGATGGTAGTGGGCTATCTTGCAAGGCGCACAGCCATGACGATGGATATGGGGGTCACCGCCAAAGACCCGAGCACTGGGAAGACAGCGGATATCGACGTTCAGACGATCACTAACCAGAACGCAGTCGTCACGGCCATTGAATGCAAAGGCAAAGAGCCCGGCGGTGTGTTGAGTCTGGCGGAGGTGGAGGAATGGCTCGCGAAGATTCCCACATTCCGCGCTCATTACGCTCAGCACGGGTATTTACGCGAGGCAGAGCAGCGCTTCGAAATCTGGACGAGTGGCACCATCGCGCCTGATGCCCTGGCGAAGCTGAAAGAGGAACAGGTCCGCCGCGTGAAGGCGAAGATCGACTGGAAGGACGGCTATGCCGTTCTGGCACTGGCGAGGGCGGGCAAAGAGAGGGCCCTTGCCGACGCTCTCAAACAGCATTTCTTTCGTCATCCGCTTGCCGAAGTCGCCGGGCAATTCCAAGCCGACGAGGCCGCAGAAAAATCGCCGTCAAGGATGGCTCCTACGAAATCTAACCTGCCCGAATTGCGAGGTCGGGCGGTTGAAGTCGTCTCATTGGATGGCGAGTTGGACGCCGCCGAGTGACCTAGCGCCCCCAATTCAGGATCGCGGGTCTGCCCTTGGCGTGCCTGCTCAGGCGTTGCGGTATCGGGAGGTCGCTTCAGGAACGCCGCGAGCAGAAGCGCCGGGCGCACCGCACATGGTCCCGACGTGTATGAGGTCCCACTCCGCGCATGACCGAGCGAGCAGAGCCAAGGAGCGATGGACGCTACGGCAAAAAGTAAATTGGAATAAGAGTGTACGGGAAATTTTGCGCGAGAAATCTGGCGGGCCGCGCCCGACGCATTGGTCTTGAACGCGCCCTTATCGCCGCCTGGCAGTCGAAACGCGTTCGACCATTTGGCGCGGCGCACCTCTTTTTGCTCGCGACCGAGTGTAAGCACCTAATTTTTGCTGGTCGACAGTCGACCGTCAGCCAAAAAAGAAAACCGTTCTCATCCCGTCAGTATGGCGAGAGAGCGACAACGCGCCTCGTTTCCCTCAGAAAACAGAGCCTCGCGATGTGTCGTTGCGAAGCAAGATCCTTCCAGCCGGCACGCGAATTTACTGAGTTCTTCCATAAAATACATCGACTTTATTTTTGACAGCGCTCCCCGTTTTTCCTCATTGTGGTCCCGCTACGTCACCTTTGGTCAATTTTGGGGATCTTCATGCGCTTATCGCTCCGCAAGGCGTTTCTCGCTTCTGCCTTCGCGCTGACATCCGTTTTCGCAGCCGGCAGCGCCGACGCGCAGGACAAGACCGTTCGCGTCGGTTTTCAGAAATACGGCAAGCTCATCCTTCTGAAGAGCAAGGGCACGCTCGAAAAGAAGCTCGGCGATCTCGGATACAAGGTCACGTGGACCGAATTTCCCGCAGGGCCGCAGCTTCTCGAAGCGCTGAACGTGGGCGCGATCGATATCACCAACACGGGCGAAGCCCCGCCGATCTTCGCCCAGGCAGCCGGTGCGCCGCTTCTCTATATCGCCCATGAGCCTCCGGCGGAACGCGGCGAAGCCATCCTCGTTCCGAAGGACAGCCCGCTCAAATCGGTCGCCGAGTTGAAGGGCAAGAAGGTCGCGCTGAACAAGGGCTCGAACGTGCATTACCTGCTCGTGAAAGCGCTGGAAAAGGCCGGGGTGGCGTATTCCGACATCACGCCGGTGTTTCTCACGCCCGCCGACGCACGCGCGGCCTTTGAAAAGGGTGCGGTCGACGCGTGGGTGATCTGGGATCCGTTCCAGGCAGCTGCAGAAGTCACGCTTGGAGCGCGGCAACTGGCGGACGGCAAGGGGCTCGTCGACAACTATCAGTTCTACTTCGCGACGAAGAAGCTCGCAGAAGAGCATCCGGATGCGGTCAAGGCCGTGATCGAAGAACTGCGCAGCGTCGACGCCTGGGTCAAAACCGACCCGAAGGCGGCAGCAGCGCAACTGAGCGCATCCACGAGCGTTCCCGCGCCGATCCTTGAGGTCGCGCTCGAACGGCAGGGCTACGGCATCGTGCCGATCAGCGACGACGTGGTGAAGGCCCAGCAGAATATCGCCGACACCTTCCTTGCGCTCGGCCTTCTTCCGAAGCCGATCACCGTGTCCGAGGCTGTCTGGAAGGCAGGCTCGTGACCGAAGCCTTAAACGTCCTCTGGTTCCTGCCGACGCATGGCGATGGCCGATATCTCGGCTCTGCCATCGGCGGCAGGGATACCCATTTTTCCTATCTGCGCCAGGTCGCGCAGGCCGCCGACGATCTCGGCTTTCACGGCGTGCTCATCCCGACGGGACACACGTGCGAGGATAGCTGGATCGTGGCGTCTGCTCTCGCTCCGCTGACCACGCGGCTCCGCTTCCTCGTGGCGGTGCGACCGGGGCTCCAGTCGCCCACTGTTGCCGCGCGCATGACCGCTACCCTCGACCGCGTATCGAACGGGCGGCTTCTCGTCAACGTCGTGACGGGTGGCGATCCCGTGGAGAGCAAGGGAGAGGGCATCTTCCTGTCTCACGACGAGCGCTACGACGTGACCCGCGAGTTCCTTCACGTCTACCGCGCGTTGCTCGCAGGCGAAGCCGTCACCTATCAAGGGCGCCACATCCGCGTCGAAAACGCGAGGCTGCTATTCCCGCCGGTGCAGGAAAAGGGACCGCCGCTCTATTTCGGCGGCTCGTCCGAGGCCGGGATTTCCGTCGCAGCCGAAGCAGTCGACAAATACCTGACATGGGGCGAACCGCCCGCGCAGGTCGCCGAAAAACTCGCGAAGGTCCGCGCGGCGGCAAGCGATCGGGGCCGGACACTGTCTTTCGGCATACGGCTGCATGTCATCGTGCGCGAGACCGAAGCCGAGGCATGGGCCGAAGCGGAAAAGCTGATCTCGCATCTCGACGACGCGACAATCGCAGCCGCGCAGAAGATCTTCTCTCGCATGGATTCAGTCGGACAAAGCCGCATGGCGGCGCTGCATGGCGGGCGGCGCGACAAGCTCGAAGTCAGTCCCAACTTGTGGGCCGGCGTCGGTCTGGCACGTGGCGGCGCAGGAACTGCGCTTGTGGGCGATCCTGAAACCGTTGCCGCCCGCATCCTCGAATATAGCGCGCTCGGCATCGATACCTTCATTCTGTCCGGCTACCCGCATCTCGAAGAAGCCTATCGCGTATCGGAGCTGCTTTTGCCGCTGCTCCCGATAGCCGGGGGCGAGCAGCGCGCCAAGGTCGCAATCAACACCGGGCCGTTCGGCGAAATCGTTGCCGATGGTCAGAGGCGCGAACCGGGGAGGACGCAGTGAACATCCACGCGAACCAGACCGACATCCGAGGCGCCGCGGTCGCGACCGGGGAGGATTTTTCCAGCGGAACTGATATCGGCGCGGCGCCGAAAGAAAGCTTTCGCTCGGCGAGGCGCACCGCGCGGTATGTCGGCCGGACGCTGGCTCCCTGGGCGCTGCCCATTTTCCTGCTTGCGATCTGGGAGGCTGGATGCCGCACAGGGCTCATCCCCGCGCGCGTTCTTCCCGCACCCAGCGATGTTGCTGTTGCCTTCTGGGCGACGGCCAAGACCGGCGCCCTGTTCCATCATGCCGCAATCAGCACCGAGCGCGCGCTCACCGGACTCCTTATCGGCGGCTCCATCGGCTTCTTTCTTGGCGTGCTGAACGGCCTTTCCAAAACCGCCGAGACGCTGCTCGATTCGCTCCTTCAGATGATCCGCAACGTGCCCCACCTCGCCATCATTCCGCTCGTCATTCTCTGGTTCGGGATCGACGAAGCGGCAAAGCTCTTCCTCGTGGCGATTGGCGTGTTCTTCCCGATCTACCTCAACACGTTCCATGGCATCCGCACCGTCGACAAGGGCCTGATCGAGATGGCGCGTGTCTATGGCCTGTCGCAGTTCGCATTGTTCCGACGCGTGATCTTGCCGGGCGCGCTGCCATCTGTGCTGGTCGGACTTCGCTATGCGCTCGGCATCATGTGGCTGACGCTCATCGTGGCCGAGACCATCGCTTCGTCGGAGGGCATCGGCTACATGACCATGAACGCCCGCGAATTTCTCCAGACCGATGTCGTGCTCCTTGGCATCATCATTTACGCCGTACTCGGCAAAGTCGCCGACGCGCTTACGCGCGCGCTCGAACAGCGGGCTCTCGCCTGGCATCCATCCTATCAAAAGGTGATCGCATGACCCTTGCCGAAGGCTCATTCGGCCGTCTCGCAACCCACAGGTCTGTCTCCGAAAAGGCTTGCGCCGCTTCCGAAGAGGAAAGTGGCGCATCCGCTTCGTCGAAGTCGCGGGCGGCGCCGGGGGTCGAGGGGCTTTCGCTCGCCGTCCGCGCTGTCGGCAAGTCGTTCGGCGATCGGCAGGTGCTACAGAATATCGACATCGAGATACCTGCCGGGCAGTTTGTCGCCATCGTCGGACGTTCGGGCGGCGGCAAGACCACGCTCATGCGCCTCATCACCGGTCTCGACGCGCCGACATCGGGCGAAGTCGTCATCGACGGCAAGCCGACGAGCGGGCTCCAGAAAAGCGTGCGCCTCCTGTTTCAGGATGCGAGGCTTCTGCCTTGGGAAACCGTGATCGGAAATGTCGGCATAAGCCGCGAACCGAACTGGCGCGAAGACGCTGCCGCCGCGCTCGCCGATGTTGGCCTTTCGGGCCGCGAGAAAGACTGGCCCGCGGTGCTTTCAGGCGGGCAGCGTCAGCGCGTGTCGCTGGCTCGTGCCCTCGTGTCGAGACCCGGCATCCTGTTGCTGGACGAGCCGTTCGGCGCTCTCGACGCGCTCACGCGCGCGGAGATGCATCAACTGACCGAGCGCATCTGGCAGGAGCACCGCTTTACGACCGTGCTCATCACGCATGATGTCGCCGAGGCGGTCACACTCGCCGACCGAGTTCTTGTGCTGCGGGATGGCGATTTTGCGCTCGACATCGACATCGATCTCCCGCGACCGAGGCGCGGTTACGATCCCGCGGCAGCGGCTCTCGTAGCGGAAATCCTGAAGCAGGTTTAGATGGCATCCAGATAAAAGGGATTCGCCAAATCGGGCGCATTGCGATTCCGACTTCCAAACGAGGAGTATCTCAGGGCGCGCTTCGATCTGACGGCACTCCGGCGCGGCGGCCCTTTCTCGGCGCTGTGCGGGCCGTAACGGGCGGGAATATCGGCCCGGAGGCCGAACAAGCCCCGCGGCTTTTACGCGTGCGGACGGCCACCGCGTTCTGAACGGCATTTTCTGGCGGCTGCGCATCGGTGCGCATTTGACCGTTCCGGTCGGAACGGCCCGGTTTTATGGGATGGAGCCGGATTCACCGATCCCCTTCTCCATCAGTCACGCACCTCAAGTTCGATCGCGGATGGTCGCCATCACGGACGACTGCGTTGCCGTGTCGATGCCCCGCGCCTCCATGGCGTTCCTCAGAAGCGGCGCGTCGCAGCCATGATCGCGCATCCAGCGGGCGATGATCTCGGCCCGGTCCTTGCGGTCGCGGCAGAGCTCTGTTGCCAGCCGCAGTTCGAGCGCCACCACCGCGACGCGCTTGTCGCCGACGGCGATTTCGGAAAAATGCGTCCAGGGGCCGCTGCCGAAGGCCTCGATGAAGGTGGCCTGCGACGGAGACTCGACGGTGCTGGCATCGACCTGGACGCCGTCCACCTCGAACGCCGCGTAATATTGCAAGCAACAGGGCATCCACGTCGGCGGGGTCAGGCATCGATAAGCGGCGAGCGCCCGCGCGAAGGTGTCGACATCGGCACGCGCGCTAGCCAGAAAGTCGACGTCGCCGGGCTCTATCGGCACCCCGCGCAGCAGGTCGGCGGCCGTGCCGATCAGGCGGTAGCTGAAACCGCCCTCCCGCTTCGCCAAGCCAAGCACCGTTGTGAGCGTGTGGTGCAGCTGCCCCGTTGTCAGCGTCATGAGACCAGTCCCTTCGCACGGCAGCTTAGCAGGGTTGCGGCACGGAGCGCTTTTGATTTCGCGTGGGGCTTTCTCCCAATTCTCAATTCAAACGCAGCTGCCCGCCTTGAATTACGGCCCGAAGAATGTGAGCGCTGCCGCTGCTTCAAATGCTTGCGCTGTCCAGAAGTCTGACGACCTCTTGTTCAGTTTTCTGGTCATCGAAGCCCCTACGATTTTGCCGACCGCCATTCGCTCGCGGGCGATGATCAAAGATGCTGGAGGCGCCGCGTTGCGAAATGCTCGTTGATCTCGCCGTAAAGCTCCTTGAGGCGAGCGGAAGGGATCGAGCAGATGCCTTCATAGGCTTCCGTGAAGTGAACACGGGTGTGTTCGAGCGCGAACGGCTTGATCCGTCCCTCTGCGATGAGTTCGTCGTAAAGCGGCGAGCCCGGAAGGGGCGAATATATGCTCCAGCTCCAGCGGTCGAGTTCGAGCGACTTCGCGAGTTCGAAAGTCTGGCGGACATCGTCCTCGTCCTCTCCCGGAATGCCGATCATGAAGAAGCCGAACACCCGCAGATGCCTCTTCGCGAGCGCGACCTTCTCCTTGATCTGGTCGACCGTGATCTTCTTGTTGAGACGCACAAGGCTCTTCGGCGAGCCCGACTCGATGCCGAGGTCGATCTGTGTGAGGCCCGCCTCTTTCATCATGATGAGTTCGTCCTCGTCGAGCAGGTTGATGCGCGTCAGCGCCTGCCACTCGATGCCGACCTTCCGCTCGACCATCAGGCGGCAGAATTCCTTCGTCCATGCGGGCTTGAGATTGAAGATGCTGTCCTTGAACCACACGCCTTCGATGCCGTGGTCATCCCGGAGACGGATCACCTCGTCCACCACCTTCGCGGGCGACTTGAAACGCCATTTGCGGCCCATGGTCTGCTGCACGGCGCAGAAGCTGCAATTATACGGGCAGCCACGCGAGACGATCATCGAGATGCCGCGCACGGAGCGGAGCAGCGAATTGTGTTCGATATAGCGCTCGACGGGGAACGCGCCGTAATCCGCGCCGGGGATGCTGTCAAGGTTCTCGCCCAGCTGCGCCTTCTCGGAGATGTGCACACCGCTAGACGTGCGGAAGCATAGCCCCTGGATTTGCCCGAGCCCATCGCCGCCGTTTTGGAGCGCGCGCAGAAGCTGCGAGAAAGCCTCCTCGCCCTCGCCGCGAATGACGAAATCCACCGATGGATGGCCGATGACGGTTTCCGGATCGAGCGTCGGATGAACGCCGCCGAGCACAATTGTCGAGGCGGGCACCTGAGCGCGTGCGATGTCGGCCGCACGCAGCGCCGCCGGTAGCGTAGGCGTCATGGCGGTGATGCCCACGACATCGGGCTTTTCAGCCTTGATACGGCGCCCCAGTTCTTCCGAATCCATCAACAGCGCCTGCATGTCGAGCAGCGTTACGTCATGGCCGAGCCGCTTCACATAGGCCGTGAGATATGCGAGGCCGAGCGGCGGCTCGAACGGAGCGACGTAGAGATTGCCGCCCCGGATCCAGTTCACGTAGTCGGCGTAGCGGTTCTTGAAAGCGTCGCCGTCGAAGAAGGTGGGATTGATGAAGAGGATCTTCATGAATGGCTCCTGAGCCTCGAAATCGGATGCGGGAGGCGCACGCCGGGGTCGCTTCCGCCGGAGCGGAAACGGTCCCTTCGATTGCGCTAGGGGTAAGGGCGGCTAGTGGTCCGATTCCGACATTTGCATCCGTTTGCAGCGCTTGCGAGCAAAGGTCGGAATCGAGGGGACCACTAGCAACATTATGATTCTATTGGAGCTTTTGAATTTGACATTTGAGCGAGAGTCCGCAGCCACCGGGACTCAAATGTCAAATTCGCTCCACTAGACCGCAATGCGGTCGAGATGAATGAAATCGGGATGCGCCGCATCCTCGCGGGCGCGTACCTTCTCGAAGCGTTCGTCGATCACCTCGTCCGGCTCGATGACCCAGACGCCCGCGAGATCGACATCGCCGAGCGTTTCGCGGGCGCGCACATAGTGCTTCTGAAAAAGCGGGCCGGTGATGTGCAGCTTCACCGGGCGCCCCTTGATCTGCACGCGGTGGCCGTCCGCTCCGTGAAGCGCGATCGACACCGAGCCGCCGAACCAGATGGCGTGTGTCAGATTGCGGTTGGCCGCCGAGGTTTCGAGGAATTCGAGCACATGGATCGTGCCGTCGCCGCCGTGGTGCAGCGAAGGCTTCTCTACGGCATCGGGAGCGCCGTTCGCATCGACGGTGGCAAGAATCTTGATGGTTTCGGCGCTGTCGAGCAGCGCGATCACATCGGGAGTTAAAATCGCGGCCATTTTGGCGTTCCTACTGAAGGCGTGCAAGGTCTGAGTCGGGGTGGTTGCCGC
The DNA here is from genome assembly GCF_003992725.1 of Rhodomicrobium lacus. Taxonomy (NCBI): domain Bacteria; kingdom Pseudomonadati; phylum Pseudomonadota; class Alphaproteobacteria; order Hyphomicrobiales; family Hyphomicrobiaceae; genus Rhodomicrobium; species Rhodomicrobium lacus. The sequence goes on from NZ_RZNF01000004.1 coordinate 16,397, forward strand.
AGCGGCGATAGTCGTCGAAATCGACCTTCAGGCCGTGGGAAGCGCGAATGTCCTGAAGCCCCTTCGCCAGCCGGATGAAGTAGTCGAGCGACGGCGCTTTCTGGTCGCGGAAGGCCGAGCCGGGGCGAGGCACCCAGACGATATAGACGGTGGTCACGCCGCGCGCCGCGAGCCAATCGGCTTCAGCCAGCGTCGATTGCAGCGCGTCGTGCTCGCTCTTGAAGCCCGAGGGCTGGGCGGTCTCGACGCCGCCGACGATGCCGGTGCCGACGTTGCCGCGTCCGAAGATGTCCACCGCGTTCACGAGACGCTGCTTCCAGCCCTGATAGCCGACCTGTCGCGCCTTGCCGGGGCAGATCCAGCCGAACAGTTCTTCGTTCAGGACTTCGAGGTCGGTGGTGTAGCTCGTCAGGCCCGTCTCATTATAGAGACGCGCAAGCTGCTTTTCGTTGAAGGCGGACGCGATCAGCTGGCTCGGAAATTTCTTTGTGCGGAAGTTCTCGCCGATGGCTTGAAGCAGTTCGATGTAGAACTCCACTTCCAGGTCGAAAATTTCCTTGCCCTTGGTCACAGAGCCGGCGGTGAGGCAGAGATTGGTGAAGCGGCCCGGTTCCTTGATCGCCTCGGCGACGGTTTCCTTGACGTCCTCCGGACGAAGCCTGTTCGGCACGCCTATTTCATCGCGCTGCTGCTTCGTGTGCGTGACGATATCGCAGAACTGGCAGCCTTCCTTGTCGGCCCAGAAGTAGCAAAAGCTCGACTGGAACACGTTCAGCCGCTGCGGCCGCGCGCTCACGATGTGACTCATCGGCAGGCCGGAGGTGGTGAGCTTGTCGTAATAGGAGGGCTTCGGCCACAGATCGACTTCCTCGACGCGTTGACCATCGTCCAGCAGCACGAAGCGACCGTCGCGGTAATCCACCACATAGGGGTTTTGATCGAGCGGGGTCGGGTCTACGAGAATCGTCGTTCCGTCGCGCAGAAGCAGCGATTCGGGCAGCGGTTTGATCTCGCCGTCGCGCGAGCCGAAGATATAGGGGCTGCGCAACTGGTGCACGGCCGGATCGACGGCCTTTTCGGCGGCTTCCGTGTAGTGCACGCCACGGCGTTGCACGTCGATCTTGCGCGCAATGAGGCGCGGGAAGCGGGGATGTTCGGCCAGCACTTCGTCGAAGGACGGCTCGGCGCGATAGATTTCCTTGAGCAGGGCGACCACGTCAATCTCCAATTTTTAGCGTCTACAAAATCGATGGAGATTGAGCTATAAGCCAGCAACTAATTGCCCATGATGAGCCGTGAATACAGGGTCAATGGAAGAATATTTTGAACAGGCCGGGAAGCCGAGCATAAAATCACTAGAAGGTGCGGAGTTCTCGCTACGTCTTTATGGCGATGAGGGGCATGGCAGAGCAAACCCGAATTTTTTCCATGGCCTCGACGAAAGCGACGTCGCGGAGCTTTTCGCCCTGTCGTCGGTGCAGGTGTTCGCGCCAGGCGCGATGGTGTTCCGCCAGGGCGAACCGAACGAGGGCATTTTCATCATCCTGTCCGGCAAGGTCCGCGTCTATTACGTCGGACCGTCCGGGCGCGAACTCACGCTTGCCTACTGGTCGGCGGGAAACTTCGTCGGCGGGCCTCACATCTTCGGTGGCTGCCTGCATATGTGGTCGGGAATTGCCGAGCAGCCCACGCGCGTCCTCCTCGTGCCTGGCGACGGAATGCGCGCGCTGATAGAGCGCCGTCCTCGGATCGCGGTTGCGCTCGTCGAGGCGCTGGAACAGAAGGGCAAGTGCTTCTCAAGCCTTATCCAGATGCTCGGCACGCGTTCCGCCGCCGCAAGGCTGGCTCAGCTTCTGCTGCTCATGGCCGAACTGGGCGGCCAGCGCATCGGCGACACCGTCATCATCGATCGCACGCTGACACAGGACGAACTCGCGCGCATGGTCGGCGCGACGCGGCAATGGATATCAGCCACGCTCGAACGGTTCCGCGAGAAGGGTTACATCGAGGTGGCGCCCGACCGCATCGTGATCCGCGAGGAAGAGAAATTGCGGGGGCTTCAGGCGTAGAGCCCAAGGAAAAGCGGCCCGTCGCGGCGCATGCTATCCGCAAACGCACGGCCCTGCTGCGAGGGCTCAAGCGGCGCGGCGAAGAACTCTTTGATGTCGCGGGTCGTTCAGGTTTCGCCCACAAGCGCAAAGGTGGAGGGCTTCTCGCCCGCGTCGATGACGGGCGCATGCAAGCCCGCGACAAGCACGTCCGGACGCGATTGGCCGGTCGGATTGCGAAGCGCAAAGGCGTTCGGAATGCTTGGCGTCTCCGCGCTCGTTCTTAGAATTATTATGAACGTTTGCGGTGGCTTCGCATGCGTGCTGACTGCTCATCACAAAGCCATCGATCTCCGCAACGAAGCCCCCCTTCTCATGGGCTTCACAGGGTTACAGCGATCTCGCAATGCGGGTGATTGTCGTTCTTGGGCCGCCGACCTCATGAAATCGTCGCAGATGCGCGCTTCGTTACCGGCATTTAAAAACCATGCTGGGGGTGCTATATAGGACGCAAGACAGGTAATGCCGAAGCGAGGCTTGGACGCGACAATGGATCAGACCACGAGTCAGAAGGAAAAGGCCCGTCTTCATGTCAGCCTCGCCCTGCCCAACGGAGGCAGTTTGGACGAGGAAGATATTGCGCTCATCGAAACCGTTCAGAAATGCCGCTCGATCCTCGGCGCGAGCAAGCTGATGGGCATCTCCTATCGCAAGACCTGGTTGATGACGGACGCGTTGAACCGGACTTTCGAGACGCGCGTCATCGACACCTTCCCCGGTCGGCGCGGCGGCGGGGCGGAAGTGACGCCATTCGGCGAGCGCATCGTCGCGGTCTTCCGCTCGGTCGAGCGGCGCTCGGCCCGCGCGGCAACCGCAACGCTGGAAGAACTCACTTCGTCTCTCGATTGGTCGTTCGAGACTGCAACGTCGGGCGGGGTTCAGGAAGAGACTCAGGATTTACGTTCATCTGCGTGATGGCAATGGTCTTGATCATCGCCCACGCCTTGAGACCGGGTTCGAGCGCCAGCCGCTCGACCGACTCCCATGTGACGAGCGAATGCAGATTGCAGACGCCGAGATCGAACGTCACCCGCGCATAGGGCGCGTCGAGATATTCCACTTCAACAATCGTCCCGGGAAGGCGGTTCGTGATCGACACATCCATCGGGCGAGACAGCGCGATGGAAACGTCGCTTGCGTCGATATCCACGGCAACACCCGTGCCCGGTTCGGCAGCGACGCGCGGCACGCGCAGTTCGAAGGCGCCGAGAAAGAGCGTCGTGATGCCGGTCTTGTCGTTGTGATGATGCACACGCGCTTCGAGCGTGGTGGAAAGCTTGAACCTGTTCTTCGGCGCGCTGTCGGTCGGCAAAGGGATGTTCCCTGATCTGGTCTCTGGTCGGGTTTCGCAACATGGATGCGATACAGCGCTTTGCAAAAAACATGCAAGCGCGACTTCCGCCACCAGTCCGGCGCGTAAAACCCTCGCGCACTGGCTCGGATCGCCCACGCCTCGACGGATGGCCGGTGTTACGCCGCCCCGAAAAAACCCTGAGAAAACAATGCGGAAACCATACTGGTGGGCACGACAGGGATCGAACCTGTGACCCTTCGCGTGTGAAGCGAATGCTCTACCGCTGAGCTACGTGCCCGCGTCGCCATAAGCGAGCGAGGAACCTTTATTACCAATGCGCGCAGCGCAATCAAGAGGCTTCCGCGCTGTTTTCCTATTTTTCCTGTCTGAAGGTTCTTTGACCAAGGATTTGCCTGAGGTGACAGAGGCTTTTTTGCGCTGCACGCGCCAAAAAGAGCATCACAATCTCTGAAGCTCGCACTTCGGCAATATTATTTTGCCATTACGGCAACATGCTGCCCATGTGCGCACTTATTTTCCCGGTAATGCGCATTTTTTCTTGAGAAGTTTTCAAAGATCGCCAAACTCTGGTCCAAGGCGGGCGGGTGCCGCATGCCTCTCGGCGGGCTGCGCCGAAGGAAAGGGTCGGGGAAGAGCATGGCACATCCTCATCAGCAGAAACTCAAGATCAGCGGGCCGGTTGTGATTACGGCGAACCGCCTTGCCGATGGCGTCGTGATCCACCGTACGAGCGCAGGGAGCTGGTCGGAAAGCCTCGCCGATGCCGAGGTCTTGAAAACCGCCGACGAAGCGCTTGCCGCGCTGAAAGCCGCGCAGAGCGACGGGCTCGTCGCGGTCGGCCCCTATGTCGCGCGCGTCGGGACCGCTCCCTTTCCAACGCCCGGCAATCTGCGCGAGAAAATTCGCAGCCAAGGCCCCACATTCCCGCTTCCTTCCGATGCACCGGTTGCCTACCTTCCCGAGGAAGCTGGCAAGGTGGCAGCCTGAAAACATCGGAGAAAAATTCCGCGATGTATGTTTACGACGAATTCGACCGCACGTTCATCGCGGAGCGTGCCGCCCAGTTCCGCGATCAGGTCGCGCGCCGCCTCTCAGGCGAAGTGACCGAAGACGAATTCAAGCCGCTTCGTCTCATGAACGGCGTCTATCTTCAGCTTCACGCCTACATGCTGCGCATCGCGATCCCTTACGGCACGCTTTCGTCGACCCAGCTCCGCAAGATCGCCGAAATCGGCCGCGTGTACGACAGGGGCTACGGCCATTTCACGACGCGCCAGAACATTCAGTTCAACTGGATCAAGCTTTCCGACATGCCGGACGTGCTCGTGAGCCTCGCCGAGGCCGGGCTGCACGCCATCCAGACGTCGGGCAATTGCATTCGCAACATCACGACCGACCAATGGGCGGGCGTCGCTCCCGGCGAGATAGAAGACCCGCGCTTCTGGGCCGAGGTTCTCCGGCAGTGGTCGTCCCTGCACCCGGAATTCACCTACCTGCCGCGCAAGTTCAAGATCGCGATCACGGCTTCGGCGCGCGACCGCGCGGCGATCAAGGTGCATGATGTGGGCCTGCGGTTGGTCCGCAACGATGCGGGCGAGGTGGGCTTCGAGGTGCTGGTCGGCGGCGGTCTCGGCCGCTCCCCCTTCCTCGGCAAGCTCCTGCGCGACTTCGTGCCGAAGGAGCACATCATCAGCTATCTCGAAGCGATCCTGCGCACGTACAACGCCCATGGCCGGCGCGACAACATCTACAAGGCGCGCATCAAGATCCTCGTTCACGAGATCGGCGTCGAGAAGCTGAAGGCCGATGTCGAAAAGGAATGGGAGCGCATTCGCGACGGCTATCTCAAGCTCGACGATGCGTTCCTCGCTGACATCCGCTCGCGCTTTGTGTACCCCGCCTATGAAACGCTCGAAGACGAGCCTGCGGAATTGCAAGAGGCGCTCGCCGCAGACGAGCGCTTCGCCACCTGGCGTGCGAACTCCGTCACGCCTCACAAGGCGCAAGGCTATGGCATCGTCACCGTCTCGCTGAAGCCCGTCGGCAAGCCGCCGGGGGACGCGACTTCCAGCCAGCTCGATGCGCTCGCGGACCTCGCCGACGCCTACAGCGCAGGCGAGATCCGCGTCGGCCACGAGCAGAACCTCGTGCTGCCGCATGTGCGCCAGAAGGACCTTTTCACCCTCTGGCGGAAGCTCGACGCGGCCGGCCTCGCGACGCCAAACGTAAACCTGATCTCGGACAGCATCACCTGCCCGGGGCTCGACTATTGCAGCCTTGCCAACGCGCGCTCGATCCCTATCGCCACGGCCATCGCGGAACGCTTTGCCGATCTCGACAGGGCGCGCTCGGTCGGACGTCTCCATCTGAACATCTCGGGCTGCATCAACGCATGCGGCCACCACCATGTCGGCCATATCGGCATTCTCGGCGTCGAGAAGAACGACCGTGAGTTCTACCAGATCACGCTCGGCGGCAAGGCGGACGAGGATGCGCGGTTCGGCGATCTGCTTGGCCCCGCAATTCCTTACGAGGAGGTGGTGGACACCATCGAGCGCATCGTGAACCGCTACCTCGACCTCCGGACGAGCGAAAACGAACTCTTCATCGATACAGTGAAACGCCTCGGCGTGGAGCCGTTCAAGGAGGCGCTTCATGCCGTACATTAAGAAGGGTGAGATCGCGGACGATCCCTATGTTCGTCTCGGTGGAGACGAACCGGTGCCGACCGACGTGCCCGTGATCGTCCCGCTTGCCTGGCTGCTCGCGCAGACTCCTCAATCGCTGGAAGGACGCAATGTACCGCTCGGCGTGGCGCTGCCGAACGACAAGCCGGAAAGCCTGCTCGAACCGTATCTTTCCCGCCTTTCCCTGATTGCGCTGGACTTTCCGATCTACCGCGACGGCCGCGCCTTCACTCAGGCAAGGCGGCTGCGCGAGGCATACGGTTTCACAGGCGAGATCCGCGCCACGGGCGACGTCCTGCGTGACCAGTTCCTTTTCATGGTGCGTTCCGGCTTCGACGCGTTTGAAGTCAGGAAGGAACACGACGCTAAGGCCTTCGCGAAGGCGGTGAACGAGTTTTCGGGCCTTTACCAGCCTTCTCAAGCAAGCGATGCCCATTTCAGGTTCCGCTTCGCTCCGCCTTTTTCTTCGTCAAGGAACCAGGATGGAAGCGATGGGTGAGCCGGTTCTCTCTTACGTCCGGTCAGGCGTCTGCATGCACCGCCGGGCGTTGTGTGGAAGCCCCAGCTGAGGCGCGGAAGCGAGCAGCCGGGGGAGAAGACCAGCGCGAGCTGGCGCAGTTCGAAGAAGCATCGCATTTGAAACTTAAAATTCGGAGATTTTCATGCTCAGACGGACCGTTCTGGCACTGGCAGCGGCTACGCTGATCGGCGCCCCCGCCTACGCCATCGATACCCTTCTCAACGTTTCCTACGATCCCACGCGCGAACTCTATGCAGAATTCAACAAGGCTTTCGTCGAAAAATGGAAGGCGGAAAAGGGCGAAACGCTTAACATCAAGGCGAGCCATGGCGGCTCGGGCAAGCAGGCGCGCGCCGTCATCGACGGCATCGAGGCAGACGTCGTGACGCTCGCCCTCGCCTACGACATCGACGAAATCGCCGAGAAGGGCATTCTCGACAAGGAATGGCAGAAGAAATACCCGGACAACTCTTCGCCCTACACGTCGACGATCGTCTTCCTCGTCCGCAAGGGCAACCCCAAGGGCATCAAGGACTGGGACGACCTCGTGAAGCCCGGCGTGTCGATCATCACCCCGAACCCCAAGACGTCCGGCGGCGCGCGCTGGAACTACCTCGCGGCCTGGGGATACGCGCTGAAGAAATACGGCTCGGAAGAGAAGGCCAAGGAATTCGTCACGCAGATCTTCAAGCAGGTGCCCGTGCTCGACACCGGCGCGCGCGGCTCGACCGTGACCTTCGTCCAGCGCAATCAGGGCGACGTGCTCCTTGCGTGGGAAAACGAGGCGTATCTTTCGGTTAAGGAGTTCGGCGACGACAAGTTCGAGATCGTGACGCCGTCCGTCTCGATCCTCGCCGAACCGCCTGTCGCCATCGTCGACTCGGTCGTCGACCGGCGCGGTTCGCGGGCAGTCGCCGATGCCTACCTGAAGGCGCTCTACGCTCCGGAAGGCCAGGAAATCGCAGCGAAAAACTTCTACCGTCCGCGTTCGAAGGAAGTGGCCGACAAATACGCTGACAAATTCTCGAAGGTCGCGCTCTTCACCATCGACGACGTGTTCGGCGGCTGGACGAAAGCCCAGAAGACCCACTTCGGCGATGGCGGCGTCTTCGATCAGATTTACGGCAAGTAATTACGAGGGAGGCAAGGACTTCACCTCACGTTTATAATCGGAAAATCGTAACGAAGAGAGTGACCCGCCTTGTCCTCCTTATCGACCAGATTGCGCTTTCGGGAACCGAGCGTCATCCCAGGCTTTGGGCTGACGTTCGGCCTCACCCTTACCTGGCTTTCGGTGATCGTTCTGATCCCGCTCGCGGCCATGATCCTTTACGCCACGCGTGTGGGCTTCGACCAGTTCATCGCCATCCTCACGGCCGCGCGCACGCTGAACGCGCTCAAGCTTTCGTTCGGCATCGCCTTCGCGGCGGCGATCTTCAACGTGATCTTCGGCCTGATCGTCGCCTGGGTGCTGACACGCTATGAATTCCCGGGCCGGCGTATCGCCGACGCCATCGTCGATATTCCCTTTGCGTTGCCCACCGCCGTTGCGGGTATCGCGCTCGCCACGCTGTATTCTCCCAATGGCTGGATCGGTCAGTTTCTCGCTCCGCTCGGCATTCAGGTGACATTCACGCCGCTTGGCATTCTGGTGGCGCTGATCTTCGTCGGCATCCCCTTCGTGGTGCGGACGGTGCAGCCGGTGCTGAAGGATCTCGACCCAGAGCTTGAATTCGCGGCGGCGACACTCGGGGCGACCCGCTGGCAGGTCATCCGGAAGGTGATCGCGCCGACGCTGCTGCCTTCGATCCTGACCGGTTTCGCTCTCGCCTTCGCCCGCGCGGTCGGCGAATACGGCTCGGTCATCTTCATCGCCGGCAATCTGCCCAATGTCTCGGAAATCGCGCCGCTCCTCATTGTCATACGTCTTGAGGAATTCCGCTATGCCGATGCAACAGCGATCGCGGTCATCATGCTCTTCGTCGCTTTCATCATGCTTCTCGTAATCAATCGGCTTCAGCGTTGGACAGAGACGAGGAGCTAGGGCCATGACACTCGTTGACGCAACCACCAACCGGGAGGCTGGCTTCGGCGGCGCGGAAGAAAGCTCCGGACGCGCGGAACGAAGCTTCCCGACCCAGGCGCCGAGAGGCGTCAGGGCGAACACGGAGTCGCTTCCGCTCCGCATCCTCCTGACACTCGTCGCGGTCGGATTTCTCACCCTGTTCATCGTGGTGCCCCTGACGGCCGTCTTCGTTCAGGCATTTTCCAAGGGATGGTTCGCCTACTTCTCGGCCCTCACCGACCCGGATGCCATCTCGGCCATCCGCCTTACCATCCTCGTCGCAGCCGCGTCGGTCGCGGTTAACCTCTTCTTCGGTGTCATCGCGGCATGGACGATCACGAAATACCGCTTCCCCGGCAAGACGCTGCTCGTAACACTGATCGACCTGCCCTTCTCGATTTCGCCGGTCGTGTCCGGTCTCGTGTTCGTGCTGCTGTTCGGCCTGCAGGGTTTCTTCGGGCATTGGCTGCAGGATAACGGCATCAAGATCCTGTTCGCGTTCCCCGCGATCCTGCTCGCAACGATCTTCGTGACATTCCCCTTCGTGGCGCGCGAACTGATCCCGCTCATGCAGGAACAGGGCACGAGCGAGGAGGAGGCCGCGCTCTCGCTCGGCGCGACGGGCTTTACAACCTTCCTCCGGGTGACGCTTCCGAATATCAAGTGGGGGCTGCTCTACGGCATTCTCCTTTGCAACGCGCGCGCGATGGGCGAATTCGGTGCGGTGTCGGTCGTCTCGGGCCATATCCGCGGCGAAACCAATACAATGCCGCTGCATATTGAAATCTTGTATAATGAATACCAGCTCACGGCGGCTTTCGCGGTGGCGTCCCTGCTCGCGCTTCTCGCGCTGGTGACGCTGGTGCTGAAAGGCGTGCTGGAAAGCAAACTGGAGCGCAAAAGATGAAGATCGATGTCCGTAACCTCTCGAAGCGCTTCGGAAACTTCGTCGTGCTCAGGAACGTGAATCTCGACATAGCCAGCGGAGAACTTCTCGCGCTTCTGGGCCCATCGGGTTCCGGCAAGACCACCCTCCTGCGCATCATCGCGGGGCTGGAGTGGGCGGATTCGGGAGACGTGCTGTTCGCGGGCGAAAGCGCGGCCAATCTCAACGTGAGAAAGCGTCATGTCGGCTTCGTCTTCCAGCACTACGCCCTGTTCCGCCACATGACCGTCTTCGAGAACGTGGCGTTCGGCCTTCGCGTGCGGCCACGACGCGAGCGGAAGCCTGAACACGAAATCGTGAAGCGTGTTAAAAAGCTGCTGGAATTCGTTCATATCGAGGGACTCGCGGAGCGCTACCCGGATCAGCTTTCCGGCGGCCAGCGTCAGCGCGTGGCGCTGGCCCGCGCGCTGGCGATCGAACCGAACGTGCTGCTGCTCGACGAGCCTTTCGGCGCGCTCGACGCGAAGGTCAGGAAGTCGCTGCGCCGCTGGCTGCGCGATCTGCATCACGAACTGAATGTCACCTCCGTGCTCGTCACGCACGATCAGGAGGAGGCGCTCGAAGTCGCCGACCGCGTTGTCGTGATGGGCAACGGCAAGATAGAGCAGGTCGGCACGCCCGAGGAAATCTACAACGAACCGGCAAATTCCTTCGTGTTCGACTTCATCGGCGAGTCCGTCAAGCTGCCGGTGCGCATCGAAGATGGCGGGGTGTGGATCGGCTCGCGGCGCCTCGCCACGAACGACGAACTTCCGGCCACCGGCCCCGCCCGTCTTTTTGTCCGCCCGCACGACCTCACCTTCGGAGAAGTCTCGGAAGCGCCGCTTCAGGGCGCGGTGCGCTCGGTTCGCCGGGTCGGCGCGCAGTCCTTCGCGGATGTGCGGCTCGATTACGGCGGCGACGATCTTCTGGTGGAGGCGAGCTTGCCGCCGGAAGCGGCTGTCCGCCCCGGCGACCTCGTGGGGCTGACGCCCCGCCGCTATCGCATTTACGAGGACGGAGCGGCAGAGTCGCTGACATCGGCTTCCTTGTAAGCCCGCACGAGCTGCCCGCCGCGCCCTTAACCGGCGCGGCGTCTGCGGCTACTCGGCGGCGTATCGACCCGGCTCTGCGATAGGCTCCGCGGACTCGCGCTCTTCCAGCAGGAAGCCGCCCGACTGCCGCGCCCACAGACCCGCATAAAGGCCTCCGTGCCGGAGCAATTCCTGATGCGTGCCGTCCTCGACGATGCGGCCCTTGTCCATGACGATAAGCCGGTCCATGGCCGAAATCGTCGACAGCCGGTGCGCGATGGCGATCACGGTCTTGCCCTCCATGAGGTTGTAGAGCTGATCCTGGATCGCGGCTTCCACCTCGGAATCGAGCGCCGCCGTCGCCTCGTCGAGGATCAGGATCGGCGCATCCTTCAGCAGCACGCGCGCAATCGCGATGCGCTGGCGCTGACCGCCCGACAGTTTGACGCCGCGCTCGCCCACCTCGGCCTCATAGCCTTTCCGGCCATTGGCGTCCTGAAGTTCGACGATGAAATCATGCGCATGCGCCTTCTTCGCCGCCGCCACGATTTCGTCCATCGTCGCCGATGGCTTTCCGTAGCGGATATTGTCGGCGACCGAGCGGTGCAGGAGCGACGTGTCCTGCGTGACGAGACCGATCTTCGCGCGAAGCGAATCCTGCGTGACCTTCGAGATATCCTGACCGTCGATCAGAATGCGCCCGGACTCAAGGTCGTGGAACCGAAGAAGGATATTGATGAGCGTGGACTTGCCCGCGCCCGAACGGCCGACAAGCCCGACCTTCTCGCCCGGTTTGATGCGGAGCGAGAGGTCTTCGATGAGGCCCTTGCCGCGTCCGTAATGGAACCGCACCTTTTCATAGGCAATCGTGCCCTTGTCGACCGCGAGCGGCTTCGCATCCGGCGCGTCGACGACATTCCACGGCTTGGACAGCGCGCGCATGCCCTCTTCGACCGTGCCGACATTCTCGAAGATCGTCGTGATGACCCACATGATCCACGACGACATGTTGTTGATGCGGATGGCGAGGCCCGTCGTCACCGCGATGGCGCCGAGCGTCACCGCTCCCTCGCTCCAGAGCCAGAGCGAAAGCCCCGTCGTGCCCGCGATCAGGAGCCCGGTCAGCACCCATTGGCACATCTCGAAGAGCGTGATGACACGAAGCTGGGCCTGCAACTTGTGCAGGTGATCCGAGATCGCGTCCTTCGCATAGGCTTCCTCGCTCGCCGTATGGGCGAAGAGCTTCACCGTGAGGATGTTGGCGTAGCTATCCGTGACGCGCCCCATGAGAGTGGAGCGCGCTTCCGACACCGTCACCGCCATGCGAATGAGGCGCGGCACGAAATACCAGACCATGACGCCGAAACCGACGAGCCAAAGCAGCAGCGGAATGACAAGCCGCGCGTCGAGATCGAAGAAGATGACCGCGGCCGATAGCCAGTAGATCGCGACATACCAGAGCGCATCCACCACATCGATGGCGGACTGGCGCAGCGATTGTCCCGTCTGCATGATGCGGTTGGCGATGCGGCCCGCGAAGTCGTTCTGGAAGAACGACAGGCTCTGACGGAGCGTATAGCGATGTTGCCGCCAGCGCACGAGCGCCTGCACGTTCGCGTTGATGCTCTGGTTGATGAGCAGCGAATGGATCGTGAACGCAATCGGACGGATGACGAGCGCCACGATCGCCATGAAGATCAGCGTCCGCCCGTGTTCCTGAAAGAATGCGGCAGGGTTTTCCGCCGCCTTGGCGAAATCGACGATCTGCCCGACGAATGTGAACAGCGCCACTTCGATCAGCGCCGCGACGACACCGGAGACGAGCACCAGGCCGAACACCCACCAGACGCCGCCGATATAGTGCCAATAGAAAGAAAGGAGCTTTTGCGGCGGCCGCGTCAGCGGAACCGTCTTGAATGGGTCAACAAGTTTTTCAAACCAGGAAAACATGGTTTTTGCTCGCGCCAAAAGGTTGAGTTTTGCGCGGCAAAAGCGAAACTTAAGTGTTCGCGGAGGCGCGCGCCCGATCAGAAAATTCTCTCTGTCGCATCGTTTGGAGGTTTTCTTTGTTCTCGCCGTGACAGTCGGGACGCAGCTTGTACCACAGAAAAATGCATTTGGGAAGCCGCGGGCAAGCGAGGGGCAACCTTTGCGGTTATTGACGTGTGCATTCAACTTATTTCGCCGTGCTACGAAATTCGGCACCCGACTTAATTTTTCCCCTGTCGCTACAATGCGTTAAGCTGTCGTCGAATTATCACATAAATATGATCGTATGCAATCGAAGCGTCGTCGAGTTCAAGGTGGGGCCGAACTCATGAATAGCCGCGCCTTCTGGTTTGCCGGCTCGTGTGCGGTCGTGTGCCTAGTCGCCGCGTCGCCGCCCGGCCATTGCGCTCCGGCATGCGAACCAAGTGTCAGCGTTGAGCCCGTCAGCGCGGGGTTGTCGCGGATTTCGATCTCCGCCCCCTGTTTTGCGGGCGGCCACATCTCGCTTCGCTACGATAGCCTTACGCTCGTCCGTGTCCTCGATGAAAACGGCGCGCTTACCGTGCTTTTCGACTGTTATCTCGGCGAAAAGCCTCCGCTCAAGCTGACCTTTCCCGACGGCATGGAAATTCAGGCCCAGCTCAGGACCATCGATCTCGAGCGCGTCACGAAGGTCGCGCTTTTCTGGCGGGGCCGGGTCAACCTCGATCTCCATGCCTTCGAATACGCTGCCGATTTCAACGATGTCGGCCATGTCTGGGCGGGCGCGCCGTCGAGCCGCTGGCAGGCGGAGGAGCGGCACAGACGCGACAAGCTTGGTCACGGCTTCATGACAACTGTTTCGGACGGCACGAGTGAAGGCGACCAGCTTGAGGTCTACACCTTCATTCATGAGCCGAGCCAGGCTTCCGGCGCGGTCACGCTCGCCCTCGATTATGAAAGCCGTGCGCGCATCCCGCAGGAGCCCGACAGTTGCGGCACCGGGCTTTACGCCGATCTCGAATACCGCGTCGCCGTCTGGAGGCCAAACGGAAGCGTGTCGCGCACGCGAGGCTCGTTCGCGCCGCTCCCGTGCGGGCATCCATCCGATCAAACAGCCCGCTACAATTCCAAGGCGCTGCCGCAACTCATTCTCACCCGCTGACACGATAGACCCCGTTCACCCCTTCCCCCGAGGTTTCCATGTTCGTTCGAAACGCTAGCCGCGCCAGCGCATCCCTTCTTGCCCTCGCGGCGTCCCTCGCACCCGTGAAGGCCGAGGATGTCACGCTTACGCTTCGCGGCGGAGGTCTGACCGTGATCGGCGAGCTTGTCGCCTCTGACTCGGCGTCCTTTGTGATCCGGTCCGAAAAATTCGGCATGATGGCGCTCGAAAGCGCGAAATTCGAATGCACCGGCTCGACCTGCCCGAAGCCCCTGATCGCGACGCTCGGCATACACGGTTCGAACACCATCGGCGCGCAGCTCATGCCCAACACCGTGGAACGCTTCGCCGAGGACGAAGGCTTCGTCGCAGAAAAGGTCGTCGGCGCGGACCCCGAGGAAATCGTCTTCAAGCTCTCCGACGCCAGCGGGAAGGATGTCGCCTCCATCGACATCAAGTCGCATGGATCGGGCACCGCGCCGAAAAGCCTGATCGAAGGCAAGGCCCAGATCGGCGCCATGTCGCGGCCGATCAAGGACGACGAGTTGAAGTCCGTCGCCGATGCGGGCATCGCACTCAAGACGCATGTCTTCGCGCTCGACGGCATCGTGGTGTTCGTCTCGCCAAAGAACCCGGTCAAGACCCTGAGCCTTGAACAGATTGCGAAGATCTTTTCCGGCGATATCAAGGACTGGAAGGACGTCGGAGGCAATCCCGGCCCGATCCACGTCTACGCGCGCGACGCGAAGTCCGGCACCTTCGACACCTTCAACAGCCTTGTGCTCTCGCCCCTCAAGCTCAAGCTTTCGGCGGGCGCCAGGCGCTTCGAATCCAGCCACGACCTTTCCGACGAAACGGCACGCGATCCGAACGGCATCGGCTTCTCAGGGTTCGCCTATATCCGTAACGCGAAGCCGCTGTCTGTCGCGTCGAACTGCGGGATCGTCTCCTCGCCGGATGTCTTTTCCGTGAAGACCGAGGAATATCCCCTTTCGCGCCGGCTCTATCTCTACAGCGGCAAGACCGGCCCGCTCGGCGACAAGCTTATCGCCTATGCGTTGTCCGACAAGGCGCAGGACATCATCTCCGAGGCCGGGTTCATCAACCAGCGCATCGACCTTCAGACCTTCGACCAGCAGGCGGGGCGGGTTTGGCCCGCCTTTCTTGTCGCCGAGAAGGAGTTCAGTTTCGCTCTCATGCGCGATCTGACGACCGATGTGAAATCGGGCCGGCGCCTGTCGGTGAACTTCCGCTTTCATAGGAACTCCGCCGTTCTCGACGACAAGGCGATGCAGGACATTCCCCGCCTCGCCCGGTTCTTGAAGACCGAAGCGAACGGCAAGGATCTGCTTCTCCTCGGCTTCACGGACGGCACCGGCGCTTTCGAAACGAACAAGACCCTGTCTCTCAATCGCGCTACGAGCTTCAAGAATGCCCTCGTCGCGGAAGGCGTGCCCGCCAACAAGATCACCGTCAAAGGGTACGGAAGTCTTCTTCCGGTAGGCTGCAATACCTCGGAAGCAGGCCAGAACGCGAACCGCCGTGTCGAGGTCTGGATAAAGGACTGATCTACCTCCGGTTGCAGATACAATTGACGGCAGTCCTGAAAAATATTGGAAAAATGTCGCTTTATCCGCGCTGTTGCAAAAAAGCGCAACCAGGGCTAGGAGAAAGGTGGTAACGTACAGGTGCGCTACAGGGGGAAGATTGCATGTAGCCTACAGCTCCCGTTTTCGATATGGTGGCTGTTTCTTATACAATCTGTGTTCAAAAAAGCGCAGATTGTTCACAAGGCCCATGCTATCGTTTCTGACGAGTCGCCGAGAATTGAAACCGCGTTGAAGCATTGACGAAAGTCTCATGCTAGCAGCATCGATTATTCCTCTTGAGCAAACTCCCGTTCTGCGTGTCCCCGATGTCGGGTGCACCGTGGAACTGAGACGCTCGCCACGCGCGAAACGGTTTTCCCTTAAAGTCAGCCACACCGAGCGTGCCGCGATCCTGACGCTTCCTAATCGGGGATGCGTCGAAGATGCCAGCGCGTTCCTTGCCCGACATGTGGATTGGCTGAAAAGACAGCTCGAACGCCTTCCAGAACCCGTCCCCTTCGCTGACGGCTCCCTCATCCCTTTGCGCGGGCAGATGCATCGCGTCCGCTTCGCCGGTCCCAAGCGCCATTCGCACGTCGTGTGGACCGAGACCCCTGAATACGCCCAATCGCTGCCTTGTTCGATCGACCGCTCCGACTTGACGCGCGACCTCTCCTGTTTTCGCGTCGACCCGCGGATGCCCGCGCTTTTCGTAAGTGGCGATCTGGAGCATGCGCCGCGCCGCCTTCATGACTGGTTCCGGGCCGAAGTGCGCAAGGATCTCGCAGTATGTGTGGAGAAACACGCGCAAACCCTTTCCTGCAACCCCAAACGCCTTGCGATCCGTGATCAAGCAACGCGTTGGGGCTCCTGCTCCACAAGCGGCACACTCTCTTTTTCATGGCGGCTCATCTTTGCGCCGCCATTTGTTTTGGACTACGTCGCGGCGCATGAAGTCGCGCATCTGAGGGAAATGAACCACGGCCCTCGCTTCTGGCGTCTCGTTCGCGACGCGGTCCCTAATTATCATCGAGCCAAGATATGGCTTAAGACGAATGGGACGGAGCTTCATCGGTTCGGTAGCGAAACTTAATTTCCTGTTTATCCTCTTTGCGTCTGGCTTAACGTGATTTTTTTAGGCACAATGGTTTGGCCTCCACGCTAGCCGCCAGATTACCTTGGACCAGAAAAGACGATTCCCCGAGTTTTATGTGACTGCGCCGCAACCCTGCCCCTATCTCCCGGGGCGTATGGAGCGCAAGATCTTCACTCACTTGTCCGCGGATCGTCCCGTAGCCCTTGTCGACAATCTCCTGAAGGGCGGCTTCCGTCGCAGCCAGAACATCGCGTACATGCCCTATTGCGACCACTGCGCGGCCTGTGTGCCTGTGCGCATCGTGGTCAACGAGTTCAAGCCCCATCGCACCCTCGCCAAGATTGCGCGCATCAACGAGGATCTTTGCGCGAGGCGCATCTCCGGCCGGGCCACGCTCGAACAATTTTCCCTTTTTCGCGAGTATATCGAAGTCCGGCATGCGGATGGCGGCATGGCCGACATGACGTTGCTCGACTATTCGATGATGATCCAGGATAGCGCGGTCGAGACCTATCTCACGGAATACCGCCTCAAGCCACGCGATGGCGAGAACAGCGGGCCGTTGATCGCAGCGGTCCTATGCGACCGGCTCAGCGACGGAATTTCGCTCGTCTATTCCTTCTATGACCCGAACCTTTCAAAGCGCGGCCTTGGCAATTACATCATTCTCGAGCAGGTGGAATTCGCCCGAGCGCGCGGGCTGCCTTATGTCTATCTCGGCTACTGGATCGCGGGCTCGCGCAAGATGGCCTACAAGACCCGCTTCACGCCGCAAGAGCACCTGACCCCACTGGGCTGGGTCCGCCGCACCCCGTAAAGCCCATCGGCAAAGAGCGCGTCTCGCAAAAGGCGGCGCGGTCGAGATCCAGAGACGCCGAGCGAGCACCATCATCGCGCCATCGGCACAGCGCGCCGACTGTGTCACGCGCGCGCCGGTCAAACAACGCACCAGCACTGAAATGCCGCCTTACTCGCCCATCCCGGCCTGCATGACCTCCGCCGTCGCAGCGTCGAGTTTCGCCACCATGTGTCGCCACTTCGCCGCCGTGTTGCGAACGACTTCGTCCATCACAAGGCGAAACTCGCGGAGCATCGAACAACGCCCATCCTCCGACGCCGCCTTGTTGGCATCGAAAGACTGCACCTTGAGGAGCAGGGCACGGTTCGCGGCATCAATCGCCATCGTCGTGTCATCCTTCACGAACGGCGTCGCCCGCACGGGATAGACATCGTCGGACCAGTTGTGGTGCGCGCGCAGCGCCTGAAGCTTTGCCTGCACCGTCTTTGCATGGGCATCCTGCAAGCCGGAGATCGCCGCGCCGGCTTCGGCCACCACGGTCTTGAATGCACCGGCATCGCACGCCGCCGCCTGCGCAAAAGCTGGCGTGCCCGCACCCACGAACAAGACGAAAAACGCCCACCTGACCTGCATGCCGATTTCGCTCGCCCCAAGCTTCCGCGGTCTCGTTCGGCCCTGGTCACCCAAAAGGCACCCCCGCCCATGAGGATTTCTCGCGCGTCCTAAACGGGCGAAAACCCAACCATCTGCCCGCTCCGGCGAACTGCCATCCATTTCGGCCGGAAGCGACCCAAGCGTCAGCGCAGCGATGCGCAACACCTCGTTAACAAATGGTAATAGACAGTCCACGGTGCGAAATTGTGGCGGAGACGGCTGGATTTCAGCAAAACGCTCGCTGAGACGACGCGCGCCACCCCACGCGGCAACCGAGGAAATGCCTTGGCGACGGGACGCCCCTCACTACGCTGACGGAATCGAAAAAACGCCAGAGCGGGGCGCGCTGGCGTTGACATATCAGAGGTACGCCGAACCGAGAGCAAATTGCGCTTCGCCACTTACGGCCAAGGCGGCGTCTGGAAAAGTGTGAAGCGGGCTTTCCGGCAAGACGCGCGGCAAAACAAATAGTTGGAGCGTGCTTTCGATTGAACCAAAAGCACGCTCCATATCATCGCTACAGCATCGCGCCGCAAATCGGGTGCGGCTCGGCGCAAATTGCGCCCGATTTGACGCGAGCCGATTAATACGTGAAGTTGAACTTGTAGGCGGCGCCGATACCGGCCTGCCACTGGTCTTCATCGCCACGAAGTTTGACGAGCGGGCTGTCGGCGGCATCGCCTTCAAGACGGTTCCACTCCGCGAAGCCGCGGATCGACCAGCGCTCGTTGACATCATAGCGCGCGCTTGCAGAGACGCCCACGGAGTTCAACCCGCCGCCCGCATTATAGGCATATCCGAGACCGAGGTAGTTGCTCGGCGTCGAGAAGAACTCGGAGTTATAGTCACCGGACACGAATTTCAGGCGCGGCCCGACGGTGAACTGCCATTGCGCAGCGGGGCGGTAGATGAAGTCCGCGATGAGGTTCGCCTCGAAGCCTTCCGCGCCGGTGACGCCCTGCAGAAGTTCCACGCGCGTGCGAATGAACGGAACCGGGTAGTATTCCGCGAAGCCGCCGAGCTGGATCGTGTAGTCGATATCGCGAAGGCCCGTGAGAGCGCGGCGATCGTCGCTGACGTTGCGCTCGTCGATATAATTGCCCGCGAGACCGAAGCGGAAATTGGCCGTCTGATAGAGGGTGAAGCCGAACGCATCGTTGGGAAGGCTCAGCCACTCCTTCTCGCCCGCGCGATAGAAATCGAAGATCGGGCGGAACGTGAAGTCTGAATCCTTCGCGCCGGGGAAAGATGGCTCCACAGCCGCGTATCCGCCGACAGTCACGACCCAGTACGGAGCAGCCGCACCGTCCTTGTATCCGCCGCTCTCACCAAAAAGGTCCGCCGCCTGAGCGCTACCCGCTGCAAAGCCCAGCAACGCGACACAGGCCGCAGCCTGTTTCAATCCCACCATAGCCCACGTCCTTGCCGTTAGACGTTATAATCTGTGCGTAACATGGCTGAGTCATACCGTAATGGCTTGTATTTTCTAAAGGCGAGACGAGCGAAACGCGATGCAAGTTGTAATTTTGCACCGAAATAAGGCACGCGTCCGCGATGCCCGCACGAAAGCAAAAGAATGGCCTACTGGTGGATGTCGAATTTATAGCTGCCGCCGATGCCAACGATAACCTGTTCGCTAGCCCCCTTGAGATCGACGCGCGGACTGTCTGCGGCAGGCCCCATCAACTGGGTGTAGTCGAGAAAGAATTTCGCGCTGAACGTGCTCGTCAGATCGTATTTGCTCGTGAACTCGCCGCCCGATGACAGAAGCCCAC
Organism: Rhodomicrobium lacus; assembly: GCF_003992725.1. Lineage (NCBI taxonomy): Bacteria > Pseudomonadati > Pseudomonadota > Alphaproteobacteria > Hyphomicrobiales > Hyphomicrobiaceae > Rhodomicrobium > Rhodomicrobium lacus. The sequence continues at coordinate 36,097 of NZ_RZNF01000004.1, forward strand.
CCTCCGCGCGATAGGGCACGTAGGTGTTATGATGCCTGAAAGCGATTTGCGTTGAGAAATAATCCGACGCATAGCGATCATTCACAATCTGCGCGCGAGGTCCGAGCGTAAGCACGAGATCTTCTCTCGGCTGCCAGATGTAGTCCGCGGACAGGTTTGTCGCAAAGCCGAGGTTGCCGTTTATGCCCTGCAGCAATTCCACCCGGGTTCTGATCATATCCAGCGGATAATATTCGAAAAATGCCCCACCCTGAAGGGTGACATCGGCCTTGCCCAGATGCAGATCGATGTCCTGACCGTGCAGTCGGCTCTGCAGCGAAATGTCGGCAGCCGGACCTGCGCGGAAATTGTTGGTTTCGTAGAGGCTGTAGTCGAAGGCGTCGTTGGGAAAGGAAAGCCACTCTTTGTCGCCCGCTTCGCGGATATCGATCTGCGGCTTGAAGCTTCCCCCATAGCGCCGGGAGCCGAGATAGGTCGGCTCGAAAACACCATAGCCGCCAAGCTCCACGATCCAGACCGAGGGCGTGCCTTCGACGGGATGAGGGGCATCGACGGCGCGCGCCGAGCCGACGGCGCAGACCGCGAACACAACCCCCGATACCGCTGCTCTGTAAGAGATCATCATTCAGGCTCCGCACGCGAAGCATAGTTCAAACGGCGGGCTTGCGAAATCCGCCGTCTGAAAGCGCGAACAAATTTAATGTAATAGGAGTTCGTACCAACTCCGCTGCCCGAGCAGGACCCGACCAGTTTCGCTATCCCTGCACGCGATGAAAAAGGAATTCCCTGACTTTCTTGGCGAGTTCTTCCGCGCCGAGGTCATGGAAGTTCTGATCGGTGCCAGGAACCACCGACAAGGTCACGGTCTTGAGCTGCGAAAACTCGCCTTCCGCCGCCTTGATCTCCGGAAGCGCGGGGTCGCCGTCACCGACCGCAATCAGGACCGGCAGCTTGATGCTCGGCAAGAGGTTGGTCGTCTTGAACTTGGGATTGGACGCGTAATAGTTGGCGAAAGCGCTCGCCGTCACCGCCGGATTGGAGCAGGTCAGGAAGCCGGGAACATTGACGAACTGATTGCCGTTCTGGTTCGCCACGAGTTCTTCCGCCTGACCGAGATACTGCCGCAGCGAGCCCTTGAAAATGGCACGATATTCGGCTTCGGCGCTCTCCTCCGTCTGCATCAGCGGAGCCATCAGCACGACGCGTTTCACGCTCTTGTCGAGGCGGTTGATGGCGTAAAGCGCAACCTGATTGGCGCCGCGACCATGCCCCGCAACCGTTATGGAAGCAGCGCCCTTGTCCTTCAACCACTTCACCCAGTCCGCGATTTCGTCGATCGCGTCCTCGTGGTGGTGGGCCTGCTCCAGCGCGCAGTTGAAGTTGCCCTTGCGGTTGTCGAAGCCGAGCCCGAGCGTGATTGCGAGCGTATTGACGCCTTGATCGCGCAGCGCGTCCTGAAGCGTCGCGATGGGCTCCATGCGGTCACTGCCGAGCGAGTTGTGCACGATGAGCACCGCGCCGTCGCTCTTCAGCGACTTGCCGGGCGCGATTTCCAGATTGGCTGTGAGGCCGAGGCCGAGATGCTCGATCGAGACCCGTTCGGCGGCGCAAGGGGCCGCTCCCGCCGCGATCATGAATGCAGCGAAGGCCGTGACAATGAGGCCGCGCATGAATCCCCTTCCCAATGGACAAACCCGCAGCCTGCTGGCTAGCGGGCGTTATGGACGAAATCAGGGCCAAGAGCGCGGTCAAGTCAATGGCGAGGCCGCAGGGTGTGGGGAAAACGTCGGGATATCTTTCAGACGCTTATCGGCGGCGCTGTTTTGACGTGGGTTTTCCTCTTCGGGGCGGCCTGCCGGCGAGGGGCGCCGGCCCGCTTGCGGGTGACGCCGCGACAGAAACGGGGCGCTTCGCTGTCTCTGATTCGGAGCGGCCGCTTGCCGGGACGGAGCGCTCGCGCCGCGCCTTGGCCCATATGTTGAAAGCCTCCACCAACGCCGCAAAGCCCATGGCGAAGTAGATATAGCCTCGCGGAATGTGAACCTCGAAGCCATCGGCGATGAGCGCCACGCCGATGAGGAACAGGAAGGCCAGGCCGAGCATCTTCGTCGTGGGATGCCGCTTGATGAATTCGGCGACCGGGTTCGCCGCCAGAAACATGACGGCGATGGCGATGCACACCGCCGCCACCATCACCTCGATGTGCTGTGCCAGACCGACCGCCATGATGATGGAGTCGAGCGAGAACACCATATCCATTACGGCGATCTGCGCGATGACGGCGGAATAGCTCGCCTTTGCCGTTGCGGCGTTCGCGTGCTCATCCCCCTCGATGGAGGCGTGAATTTCCTGTGTCGCCTTGACGAGCAGGAACAGGCCGCCCCCTATCATGATGAGGTCGCGCCACGAAAATTCGCGACCGGCCGCGGAAAACACCGGATAGGTGAGATGAATGATCCAGGATATCGCAAAGAGCATTGCGATCCGCAGCACGAGCGCGAGGCTGAGGCCGATTGCGCGCGCCCGCCTTGCCTGATCCGGCGGCAAACGCTGCGTGAGGATCGAAAGCACCACGATGTTGTCGATGCCGAGAACGATTTCGAGCGCTGTCAAGGTGACGAGCGCGGCCCAAACGGACGGATCGAGCAGTAATTCCACGGATGATCATCCGCCCAGAAGCGGTCCCTTCAAATCAAGCGCCCGACTGTGCCGTCAGCTCCGGTGCATCGGAAGCAGAAGCGCTGCGCCTTTTTCCGCTGACGCCGACGGCGATGAGATAAACTGCGGCGACCACGAAAACGATCCGTTCTCCGATCGTGCCCGGAAAGCCATGCAGCATCGCCGAGATCGCGGCGGCACTCCATGCCAGCACGACGCCAAGGGTGAGAAGGCGCAGCCGTCGAACGCGCACCGGATGGACCCAGCATAGCGGAATGAAGGTGAAGACGACGCAAAGGGCGATCACGACCGCTGCGACGACCTGATCGAGGCCGAGCACGAAGCAATAAAGGACGACCGCGTTCCAGATTGCCGGGAAGCCGACGAAATAGCCCTCGGCGGTTTTGCTTTCCGTGTCGGAGAAATGATAGAGCGATGAAAGCAGGATGAGCGCGGCCAGAGGCAGGCGCAGGCCCTCGGGCGCGATGGGCGATGTCACCACCATATAGGCGGGAACGGTGACATACGTCAGATAGTCGACGACGTGGTCGAGCTCTTCACCCGAAAAGCGCGGGAGCGTCTTCTTGATGTCGAGCGCCCTCGCGAGAGGGCCGTCTATGCCGTCCACCACCAGCGCGACGCCGAGCCATGCGAACGCGGCTTCCCATTGAGAATCGCTCGCGGCCATGAGCGCGAAAAGACCGAAGACGGCACCGCTCGCGGTGAGAAGATGAACACCGGCGCAGGCCCAGATCTTAAGCGTCGAGACGAAGCGCGAGGTCATCCGATAGCCGGGGGGTGATGTCAGAATTTATGGGTGAAGGTGCCCTTGATCTGCACGTCGTCCTTTTCGAGCGAGCGCTGATCGAATTGCAGCGGTGGCGCCGACAACTCCGACGCAGAACCGCCATTTTTGGGGCCATACAACAGTTCGAGTCCGAAGTCGAGTTTCGGCAGGGTTCCAACCACGCCGATACCGGGTATGGCAACTTCCGTGCCGCCCGACTTTTGCACTTGATCGCTCGGAGCATTGAAGTCTGACTGAGGGATGGCAGGCTTCGCAAGCGGAGACGATGGGATCTGTGCCGCGGCCGGAGGTGCGACCGGCTCGGCTGTAAAGGCTTCTGCCCTTGTCGGCTGCTGGGCCAGCAACAAGGCGATACAACACGCCAGTGCTGCCTCCTTCAACTTTCCTTGCCAGCCCATGCACTTTACTCCCCGCTACACGCTTAAGATGATTGCGAACCTCTATGAATGCAAGTTCGTTGATTCATCCTTTAAGTACCTCTGTTTTCAGAGGTTTTCGGATCTTTAATGCGCAAACGTTGCGAAAAAGCACCAACCTTGCGCGAAGCTTGCCATAATTTCGGCTCAATGAGCTAGCGCGAGGTGGACGTTTGATTGTGGAGCCATTCGAGATAGGATGCAGCGACATCGCTGGGCTCGAAGACAAGGATCGCGGGTACAGAGTAGGGATGCCGCGCGGAAATTTCATGCATGACCCGCGCCTTCATGCTCTTTCTGGTCTTGACGAGCATGACGGCTTCGTTTCCGGTTTCGAGGGCACCCTGCCAACGATAAATTGAAACCATTCCCGGAAGAATATTGACGCAGGCGGCGAGTTGCTCTTCCACCAGCGCACCGCCCAATTTCCGAGCGTCCTCTTCACTTGGAAGCGTGGTATATATGACGATCATTGCAGCATCTTCGGTCATGGCTTCTTCTCGGACGGGTTTACCAATGGACATCGCTTTTCGGCGGGTCGGCTTGCCGGACAACGGGGCCGGGCTCTCATGGCCGAGGTAATCCCCGCCCCGAGCCGCGGCGCCGTCTTCGCGGATAAGGTGCGTCTGGGCTTCGTTGCAAGCCCCGCGCCGGAAGCCCAGGCCGCCTTGAAGCGGCTTGCGAAACGCTACGGCGCTGTCGATCCGTCATCAGCCAGCGTCATCGTGGCGCTCGGCGGGGACGGGCTCATGCTGTCCACGCTGCACCGCTTCATGGGCACCGAGGTGCCGATCTACGGCATGCATCGCGGCTCGGTCGGCTTCCTCATGAACGAGTTCATCGAGGACGACCTGCCCGAGCGCGTGGCCAACGCCAAGCTGTCGATCATCCACCCCCTCAAGATGCAGGCGGAGAACATGGCGGGCGAGACGCTGAACGCGCTCGCGGTGAACGAGGTTCATCTCTTCCGCCAGACCGCGCAGAGCGCGCGGCTGTCGATCTCGGTCGACGGCAAGGAGCGCATCGGCGAACTCGTCGCCGACGGTGTTCTGGTAGCGACGCCAGCCGGAAGCACGGCCTACAATTTTTCGGCGGGCGGCCCGATCCTGCCGCTGAAAGCGAAGCTTCTCGCGCTTACCCCCATCAGCCCGTTCCGGCCGAGGCGCTGGCGCGGCGCGCTCCTCTCGAACAAGGCGCTTGTCAAGATCACGATCCAGGAGGCCGGAAAACGCCCGGTGAGCGCGGTGGCCGACCATGCCGAATTCCGTAATGTTCTCTCCGTGACCATTCGCGAGGAGCGAGCCGTGGGTTTGAAGCTCCTTTTCGATCCCGGCCACGCACTTGAGGAACGCATCCTCGCCGAGCAGTTCCGGTTCTGAAGTTGCCTATTCCGGCAACGGCAAAAGCGCGACGTAACTTTTGTCGGGTAATGATGCGAGATACGCAAAAATGAGGTTTGCGATGCGGACGGGTCTTGCATGTCTCCTTGGCCGCTCGTGCATCGGCGGCTTGGCCCTGCTTCTGGCGACAGGCGGGGCAAGCGCTGAAACGCGCGCTGTGATCGTGCTCGATGCGACCGCGCAGATGAATGCCCATCTCGGTGGGAAGACGAAGATCGACACCGCGCGGAGCAGCATTGGCGGCGCGCTGGCGAAACTCGGACCGAATGTCAGGGCGTCATTGTGGACGTTTGGCGGCAATCCGCAGAAGAAGTGCGAAGACCGCGCCAATGCGCTCCCCGGTGAACAGCAGGAAGCGACGCTTCCGGCGCTGACCAGGGCACTCGCCAGGATCGAGCCGAAAGCAGGGCGCGCGCCTGCGTTCTCCGCGGTGGAGGAAGCGGTAAAGGCACTTGGCGGCGACAAGCCGATTTCCGCCGTGCTGATCGCCGGGACCGGCGACGATTGCGCAACGGATGTGTGTGCTGCGGCTCGCGCGCTTCACGAGACCGCGCCGCAAGTGAAACTCACCGTATTCGGCCTTGGCGCGAACGAGAAGGCGGCGGCTGCCTACACCTGCGCGGCTAAAGCCTTGGGCGGCGCCTTCGCGGCGATCAAGACGTCGGCCGACCTCGACAAGGCGCTGCGTCAAGCCTTTGCCGAGGTGGCGAAGGCTGCGCCCGAAAGCGAGCCTGCCGCGCCCGCGAAAGCCCCCTCCCCCGTCCCTCCCGCGACGGCAACGGCCCTTCCCTCTGCGCCCGGTGCGGACGCCGGGAAGGCCGCCGCAACGCCAGCGGGTGAAGCAGCGCCCTCCCCACCTGCAGCAACGACGGCCGAGGACAAGCCGGCGCCGCCTGCTCCGTCCCAGCCGGAGCCGAACGTCGTTCTTTCCGCCACGCTTGCGCAAGGGTTGCCGCTTCTCGACGCCGGCGTGACCTGGGAAATATTCAAGATCGTGCCGACGCCCACCGGCCAGACGCGCGCATCCGATGCGCCGCTCTGGGTGGGAGGCGGCGGACAGGGGAAGGCAAGGCTTCCCGATGGCCGCTACAAGGTCGCCCTTACCTATGGCCTCGCCACCGCGAGCACGGAGTTATCGGTCGAGGGCTCGAAGGTGGAACGCACGGTGCCGCTCGACGCGGGCACCATCGCGGCCGAGGCCCTGAAATCGCCGGGGGGCGACGCGGCGGCTGGCGCGTTCTTCATCCTCTACAAGCAGGCTGCGAACGGCCGCCGGGATGAAATCGCCCGCTCAAGCACCGCTCCCGCGATCTTTCACGTGAACAGCGGCGATTATGTCCTCACGGCGACGGCGGGGCTTTCGAGACTAGAAACGCCGGTGCGAGTCGAAGGCGGAAAGGTTGCCGTCGTCAGCATGACGCTGAACGTCGGGACGCTCGCGGTAAGGGCATTGGCAGCCCCGGCGGCGGCGACCGCGCTTCCGGCCTGGTATCGCCTCTTTACCGATGGCGCAACCCCGGTTGCGAAAAACGGTGCCCCGCTTCTTCGCTTGTCGGGCGCATCGCCGCGCATTGATCTTCCGGCAGGAACCTATCGCCTCGAAACCGTCTACGGCGCTATAAGAGACGTGCGAACGGTGAGCGTCGCGCCGGGACGGACGACGGTGGAAAACGTCGTTCTCGACGTAGGCGAGGCAAAAATCGCTCTCGTCTCCGGCAAGCAGGACGGCATCTGCGCCGTCTTCGAGGCGGGCAGCGAACGCACCGCCCCGCCCCTGATCCGCGCAGCCGGTGTCGAGCCGCATTTCATTCTGAAGGCGGGACGCTACGACCTTGAATGCCGGACAAAGAACAATCCGGACCTGCCGCGCCGTGCCGAAATCGTCATCGTCGCCGGAGAAATGAAGACGACGAATCTGGCGCAGTGACCGCTTTCGCCTCAATTTCATCGAAGGCGGTTTCTAGGCTCTGTCGCGCGGCAGACGCTGCTTGATCCGGGGACGATTTGACATCCGATGACGACCTTCCGGGGGGAAAAAACGATGCGCGCGGCAATGCTGGCGATTCTTGCGCGCGCCTTCGCAATCGCACTTGCCGCGGCGGCGTGCCCGACGATGGGATCAGGCCCAGCCGACGCCGCCCCGAAATCGAGGAGCAGTTCGAACGTCGTCGACGGGGAGGAAATTCCGACCGACGCGGAGGCGGTCATCCCGCCAGACGGCGGACAGGAGGCGGAGCAACCGCATGCGCGGCCCGCGCCGCCGACATCGGGACCGCCCGCTCCAGTCACCTTCACAGCCTATCTGAGCGAAGGCAGCGCGCCCATGGTGGCAGACGTGGTCTGGCGCGTTTTCCAGCAGCGCAACGCCCGCGATGGCACCTACAAGCTCGTAACGAAAATTTACGAGGCCCGCCCGACGCTCGAACTCAAGCCCGGCCGGTATCTGGTCAACGTCGCCTATGGCCGTGCGAACCTCACCCGAAAGATAGACGTCTGGCCGCAGACGCCCGTCAACGAGGATTTCGTCGTCAACGCAGGGGGCCTTCGGCTGATGGCCACGCTGGCGAATGGACCTATCGTGGCCGAGCACCTGCTCAAGCTCGAAATCTATTCCGACGCGCAGGATCAAACGGGCAACCGGCAGCGGCTGTTCAGCGACCTTCGGCCCGGCATCGTCATCCGCCTGAACTCCGGCATTTATCACATCGTCAGCACCTACGGCGATGCAAACTCGGTCGTATCTACGGACATCGTGATCGAGCCGGGCAAGATCGCCGAGGCGAATGTCGATCACGATGCGGGCAAGGTCACGTTGAAGCTCGTGCAGCGCAGGGGCGGCGAGGCCGTCGCCGATACGCGATGGACGATCTACAATGCCAGCGGCGAGGTCATCCGCGAAAGCGCGGGCGCGTTCCCGACGCATGTGCTGGCGGCGGGGGAGTATCGAGTGGCTGCCCAGCATGGCGACCGGCAATATGCCGGGGCCTTCACGATCGCCGCGGGCGATACCAAACTCGTCGAGGTTCTCATGCAGTGACCGCTGCCGCGTCTCGATAGGGCGCGCGCGGACCGGAACCGAGAGAGAACCAAAGGCATACTTAGCAAACCCCATGAAGCGCGCGGATGGTGGCGGCCCATCAATGACAGTTCTTTCTATTGGCCTGCGGAATGCCACCAATCCGGCCAAATTTATTACGCTTCTCGTCGAGGATGGCGGTTTCACCACGACCGATGCGGTTTGGAGAAAGCGCGCCGGATTCAGCAGCAGGCGCCTGCCTACAAATCGGTGTCCGTATGAATAAGGGATGCGATCGACGCGGCGTAATAGTCGGCTGGAAGGCGGCTGCCGCTTGCCTTGTCGAAGAGATGAAGCCGTTGCGGTTCGTACCCGAGAACGACGCGCTCTCCCGGCTTGGGCACATCGCGGTCGAAGGCGCGAACGCAGAGTTTCGAGCCCAGCCCATCGGCATAGATTTCCACTTCGCCGCCGAGATGCTCCACGGCGGTCACTGTCGCCGCGAATTTCTCCTCCTCTCGGCCGGGGTTGATCGAGAGATGCTCAGGCCGCAGACCGGCCACCAGACTTTTGGTGTCGTCGCGGGGAACCGCGCCTAGAATCGCTCCGTCATTTGCGCGCACGCCGCCCTCGACCCGGGTCACGTCGAAGAAGTTCATCGGCAACGTGCCAATGAAGCGAGCGACAAAAAGATTGGCTGGCCGATCATAAAGTTCGAGTGGCGCCCCTTGCTGCATGATGGTGCCCGCATTCATGAGCACGACGCGGTCTGCCATCGTGACCGCCTCAACCTGATCGTGGGTGACGTAGAGGGTGGTGACATCAAGTTCCTTATGCAGGGTGCGGATTTCCTGGCGCATGGCCTGACGCAATTGCGCATCGAGGTTTGACAGCGGCTCGTCGAGGAGAAACGCCACCGGCTCACGAACGATGGCCCGCCCCATCGCGACACGTTGCCGTTGCCCGCCCGAGAGCTGTTTCGGCCTGCGGTCGAGATAGGGTTCGAGATGCAGGATCCTCGCGGTCTTCTCGACGCGCGCGGCGATCTCCGAAGCGGGAAACTTCCGCTGCCTGAGCCCATAGGACATATTCTCGCGAACCGTCATATGCGGATAAAGCGCGTAGGACTGAAACACCATGGCAATGTTGCGCGCCTGGGGCGGGATGTGTGTCACGACCTCCCCGTTGAAGCGTATCGTGCCGGATGTCGGGGCGTCCAGCCCCGCAATCAGCCGAAGGAGCGATGACTTTCCACATCCGGAGGGACCGAGGACGGCGACGAATTCGCCGGCATCGATGTCGAGATCGATGCCGCGCAGGATCGGCTGCGCGCCGATGGTCTTTGTCAGTCCTTCAAGCGAAATGGTCGTCATGGCTTACCTGATTGAGCCTGCCGTCATGCCCTCGATCAATCGCCCCTGAAATGCGTAGGCTATGATGAAGACGGGAAGAATGCCTGCGAGCGATGCGACCGCCATCTGCCCGAAATTGACAATGCGGTCGCCCTGAAAGATCGAGAGCGCGACGGTGAGCCCCCTCACGGCGTTGTCCTGCGCGAAGACGGACGCAAACAGGAACTCATTATAAGCGAGGATGAGTGTAATGAGCCCGGTGGCAACGAGCCCCGGCGCCAGCAGCGGCAGGTTGATTTGCACGAAGGTCTTTATGTAGCCCGCGCCATCCGTCCAGGCTGCCTCGTCGAGTTCGACCGGGATCTGTTTCACGAAACCCCGCAGGAGCCAATAAGCCACCGGGATATTCATCACGCCGTAGAGGATGATCATCCCCGGTACGGTGTTCAGAAGTCCCGTAATCCGCATCAGGAAGAAGAGCGGCAGCAGCGAGACGACAGGGGGCGCCACGTAGCTCGCGAGAGTGAGTTGCCCCACAAAACCGCCGCGTCCGAGTTTTGCGACGGCATAGACGGCTGGCGCGGTGATGACGAGCGTCAGAAGCGCGGACGCGCCGGCAATAAGAAGCGAGTGCCAGATGAAGGCTGTGAGGTCGATGAATTCAAACGTCTTGAGCCAATTGTCGAGGGTCGGATGCGCCGTGAAGAATTGGCCCACAAGCACCTCGTCGCGCGTCTTGAAGGACAGCGCGCCGAGATAAGCAATCGGAAGCAGAAAGAACAAAAGGACCAGAAACAGACCTGCGGCAGAGATCGAACGCCGGAAGATCAACACGGATTTTGCCGCCATGTCAGGTTCTCTCCTCGAAGCGCTTGTGGAGCCGGAGAACGGGGAGCAGCACCAGCGAGATGAAAACCGCGAACAGAACCGTTTCGGCGGCGGCGAGCCCCACGTCGAAACTGCGCATGGCAAGCCGCCAGATTCCGAAATTCGGCAACGCCGTCGAATTGCCGGGACCGCCATAGGTCAGGATGTAGACGAGGTCGAACGTCTTGAACGCCATGACGAGCCGCAACACGAAGATGGCCGCGAGCGCGGGCGCCGTGAGCGGGAGCAGGATCGTCCAGAAGATGCGCCCTTCGCTTGCCCCGTCGAGGCGCGCGGCTTCGACGACATCTCCCGGCACCTGCTTCAACGCGGCATATGCCATGATGGCGATGAAGGGTGTCCACTGCCAGACATCGGCGACGATCAGCGAGATGTCTGCCCACGGCTGACTTCCGAGAAAGGATATGGGCGCGTCGATCACGCCCCAGGCTTGCAGTTTGCCATTCACAAGCCCCCCCGCCGGGGCGAGCATCAGCTTCCAGGCCGTGCCGACGAGTACGGGCGGCGTCATGAGAGGCAGGAGGATCGACCCACGGATCAGCGAATCGCCGCGCCTCGGCTTGAGAAGGAGCAACGCGAGCGCTGTTCCCGCGACGAGTTCCAGCCCCGTGACAGTCAGTGCGAACACTGCCGAGCGGAGAAGCGAGGTCAGAAAGACACCCCCGTCTCCGCCGCCCGCCCAAAGATAATTCGAGCCCCAGACCCACGACTTGAAGGGCTGGCCGAGTGTGGATTTCGTCAGCGAAAGGGCAACCAGATAGATCGCCGGATATATCGCAAAAACGACCAGACCAACGACGAGCGGGACAAGAAGGATGAACGCAGCCCTTTGCCGACTGAAGTGAACAAGGGGCGGCGTAATGGCAATCGACAGCTGCACGTCTACCCCGTCAGGCGAGCAGGTGCTCCCACTCTTTTTGCGCCGCCGCCAAAGCATCCTTCGGCTTTATCTGCCCGTTGAGCGCAAGTGACAGTTGTTCAGTCAGCGCTTCGAGAAGCTTCGGCGACTGCGGTCCGTTCGGCCAGGTGAGGGTCTTGCTCGACGCGGCGATGGCAGCCTGCACTTTTGGAGCGAAGGACTTGTAGCTGCCTGCGTTGAGGCCGGACGTACGCGCCGGATCGATACCGGAATTCTGCAGAGTCAGAAGCTGCAACGTCACATCTGCCGATGTTGCCCAGCGAACGAATTCCCAGGCAAGGGCCTTCTTCTTCGAGCCGGTGGATATGGCCCAGCCGAAGCCCGCATTGAGCGATGCGACATTCGCCTTGTTGTTGCCGCCGAGCGGGACCGGCGCGGCGCCCCATTTATCGACGATTTTCGAGTTGGCGGGATCCTGCGCTCTTACGCCCAGATCGCTCCAGAATTCGATGAAGGCCGTCTTGCCGGCGAGGAATGCGGGCAGCCCCTGCTCGAACGCGGTTTCCGATGGCGTCGGCAGCGCATAGGGTGCCACGCGCACGAGTTCTTCTGCGGCGGCAATCGCTTCTTCTGAAAGAAGATTGGGCTTGCCGTCCTTGAGGAACGATCCGCCGAAACCAGCGAGCCGGTTTCCGTAGGTAGAGATGAGGATGATCGGAACCTTGAAGCCGAGCACCGCTGCGCCGTAAATTCCGTTCGCCTTTTCCTTTTCCGTGACGAGCTTTACTGCATTGTAGTAGTCGTCCCAGGTCTTCGGGACTCCTATGCCATTTCGCGCAAGAATCTCATTATTGTAATAGAGAAGATGGATATCGCCGTCGTAGGGAAGCCCGTAGCGTCGGCCATTCACGAGCGAATAAGGGTCGTAGATCGCCGGCAGGAAATCTTCCGGCTGGACGAGCGCCTTGTCCTTCTCGATGAGATCGGTCAAATCCTCCACGACCTTGTCTTCAGCCAGTGCACCGATGGTCGCGTACCAATAGTCGTGCACGTCAAAGCGATTGGCGCCTGACTGCACGTCGAGCGTCGCCTGCGCCTGAATCTGGTCATATGGGATAACTGTGAAATTGAGCGTGACGCCGAATTTTTCGAGGAATTCCTTTTTCAGGTACTCACCCGTGACCGCATGGGGCTGGATAATGGTGAGGTTCAGTTCCTGACCCGCATAAGCCCGCGAAGCGAGCAACGGGGATACGCCGAAAGTCGCGCCCGCAGCGGCAGCGGCTGCGCCCTTCAGAAAATTGCGGCGGTCGAGAGCAACTCCGGCGATTTTGTCAGTATCTCCCATCGTTCATTACCTTTCGTCGAGAGAGCAGGACAAGGGACGATACGGCCGGTCTTCCAAGCAGTCGAAGCTCGAAAAACCGGCACTTCCAAGAGCGATGAGGATCGCGTCTGCGCTACTTGAGGGAAGCTCCTTCCGCTTTCGGCGTGTACAGCGGCACGGTCACACGTGTGAACAGACGGTCGCCGGCAGCTTCGTTCTTCCAGTAAAGCGCGCGCTCATAGTAGGCGTCGAACTGGAAGGAGCCGAAATTATAGCCGACGATCGGGCCGACGCCGAATTCCTCGGCGCGGTTGCCGTCACCGTTGACCTTCCGGCCGAACTGAACGTCATCAGTGAACTGATAGCGCCAATAGCCGCCGAAACCGACCGTCCAGTTGCCGATGGCCTTGTTGATCGAGAAGTCCGTATTGAAGACATTCCCCGATTTGTAGTCTGTTTCTTCGTTCTTCTCGTTGATATCGACGAGGAACTTGGCACTGATGTTCCAGCCATTATGCAGCCAGCTGATCCCGACGCTCGGCTCGTAGGCCCAGAAATTGGAGCTGGGCAGCGCGCCACCGGGCACCCTCGAATCGAACGTGCCATCGGGAATGTAGATCCCGAGACCGACCGAAACGTGCAGATCGTTCGGCAACTGCCAGGAGAGATTGACCGGCGAAATGATCGTGGAGAAAAAGCCGCTTCGGTTCACGTTTCCACCGACCTTCGGATCCGACTCGATGTGGTCGAACGGCTGGACGATCGCGAAGGCATACTGAGCGCCCAGGATCTTGATATCCGGGACAAAAATCACCGCAGGGACGTTGACGTAACCGGTGATGTCGTCTCCGGTGTAATTGCCCTTCGCATCGTGGTTCTTGATCGGAGCGTAGAAGAATACGTTCTGGAAATAGACGCCCGGAGGCGGCAGCGCGCCGACCGCGCTCCCGAGGCTGATCCCGTCGGTATAAGGAACCCAGTTTTCAACAGCTGACGCCTGACCAGCCGCCATCGTTGCGCCCGCTATCGCGAGCGCAGTGCCCAATTTTCTCATAATTCCCCTCGAATGCCCCAGCGAGCCCCACAGCCCGCGCCCATTATTTGTATATAAAATCTATCAACATTTGTCGGTAATGTAAATTTGAACTGAAGCGCGAAGACGCCAAAAAGAGAAGTTTTCTCAGCCTGTTGTCGTTTTGTAACAAACTACATTTCGGCTCGTTGATAGAAATATTTGGTAGCAACGCGGCAATGGTAGCGCTCGCCTTCTCCCGGCATGGATGGGGAAGAAAATTCCTCCATGCCACTTCTAGTTGCGACGCGCGATCAAGTTTATTCAATTCCCGATTGTACCAAATTCACAATGGCGCTGGGGGCCAACACAGCAGCGTTGTCGGACGCGATGGAGTCGGCTCGAATCAGATGACTTCTGTGCCCAGCACGCTCTTGCCGCGCATACGCCCTTGCTCGCTTAGCCGGTGCGCCTCTGCGGCATGCGAAAGCGGAAACACATGTTCGACGAGCGGTCGAACTTTTCCGGCATCGATCAGCGCAGCAATGTCCGATAGCTGCCAAGCGTTCGGTGAGACGATCTGACGAACGCGGGATTTAGCCTCGCGTCTTCGGTCGCCAGCGGCCAAGCGACGTTCGACCGCGAATCGAAAGCCGCCGGGAGACGCCTCACGCTTAAATGTTGACTTATTATATATAATAAATTGAATATCGTTTTGGTTCGAAGGCCAAGATTCGGGAGCAGAAAATGGCAAACGGTGGGAACGGCATACAAGACGGAAAACGTTCAGGCATCTCAAGGCGCAAGCTGCTCGGTGGCTTCGGCGCGGCAGCCTTGGCCGCGACTGGCGGCGTTGGCGTCGGCAAGGCGTTCAGCCAGGCAAACGTGATTGCGAAGCCGACAAAAATCCGCATCGCCTGGACCGAAGTGGCAGCCTGCCATTCGCCCGCCGCTTTCGGCCTTGCCAAAGGCTTCTATGCCAAGCACGGCCTCGACGCCGAACTCTTCTTCCAGGGGGCAAGTGGACAGACGCTCATCCATGCGCTCGCAACGAACAAGGCCGATGTCGGCCTCGGTCTCATACTCGACTTTCTGAAACCGCTCGAACAGGGCTTCGACCTCAAGCTCTTCGTCGGAACCCATGGCGGTTGCCAGAGGCTGCTGGCATCGAAGGCGTCCGGCGTCACCACAGTCGAGGGATTGAAGGGCAAGACGATATCAGTTGCCGATCTCGCCGGCCCGGCAAAGCTGTCCTTCAGCGTTACCCTCGCCAAAGCCGGGGTCGACCCGGAGACGGATGTAAACTGGAGGGCCTTTCCATGGAACCTGGTTGGTGAGGCCGTGAACAAGGGCGAAGCGCACGCGCTCGCACAGTTCGACCCCTGGGCCTACACCTATCGCAAGGACTTCGATCTCATTCAGCTCGCGGACACGCAGACCGGCATCTATCAGGATCGCGTGTGCTGCGTTATCGGCGCCAACGTGCCGTATCTCAAGGCCAACCGGGATGCGGTGCGCCGCCTCGCCGAGGCCACCGTCGAGGTCCATGAATACGCGGCCAACCACCCCGAAGAGGTCGCGCAATATTACTTCGATACGTTCAAGCCGCAGATTTCGCTCGCCGATCTCACCGACGATCTCGGCAGCATGGTCTACCACAACCACCCGATCGGCAAGGAACTGATCCAGCAGGTCAAGGATTCCCTCGACGACCTGAAGCTCATCAAGGTCATTTCAGGCGACGCCGATTCGGTCGAACTCGCCAATCAGTTCACCGACAACATTCTGGTGTAGCAGATGACGTCCGTTGCAATCGGAAATATTCGGCTGCGGCAAGGGATTCTGGGTGACGTCTGGTATCCTGGCTTCATCGCCGCCGGGACATGGCTCCTTGCGGCGATCGTCACCGATACATTCCCGGATGTCTCGCGATGGGGTAGCCGGGATCGTTTCGTGCTCTTGCTGGAGGCGGGCGCCGCGATATTGCTTGCGCTCGGCTTTATCAACAACAGGCTCGGCAAGACGGGGCGCGTCATCGATCACTATGGGCACTGGCTCATCGCGCTCGGAGCCATCTTCACCTTATGGGAAGTGGTGACCGCGAAGACGGGGTGGCTTCCCAAGCCGTTCTTCGCGCCGCCGCAAGCGCTACTCCATGCCTACGTCGATGACTGGCAACGCATCGGCTACTGCATATTGGCTTCGCTGCAACTCTGGACCCTGGGCTTCGTCATCGGCGTCGCGGCGGGCTTCGTGACGGGTGTCGCGCTTGGCTGGTCGCAACTGGTGAACTACTGGGGCATGCCGGTGCTGAAGCTCATCGGCCCGGTGCCGGCAACCGCCTGGCTTCCCATCGCGTTTTATGCCTTTCCGACGACTTTTCAGGGCGGCGTATTTCTCGTGGCGCTTGCAGCGGGCATTCCGGTTGCGATTCTAACAGCTTCGGGCGTGTCGCAGGTCAACCGCGCCTATTACGACGTCGCGCGCACGCTCGGCGCCGGAACTTCGTTCCAGATTCTCCGGGTGGCCGTGCCTGCCTCGCTGCCGCACGTGTTCGTCGGCATCTTCATGGGCCTCTACTACTCCTTTGCCACACTCGTCGTCGCCGAGATGCTCGGTTCGAAATACGGACTGGGCTGGTATCTCTCCTGGGCCAGCGGTTACTCCGCTTACGCCAATGTCTATGCCGACCTGCTGCTGATGGCGGTTCTGTGCGCTGGGATCGTAAAGCTTGTCTTCACTGTCCGCGACCGCACGCTTTACTGGCAGAAAGGTATCATCTGATGAGCGGCGTTCTACGTGCGCTTCGGCATATCACTGCGGCGCGGATCGCTCTGGCAGGCACCGTCGCACTGGTGGCCGCTATGGCATGGTGGTGGCTGGCGTTTCAGCCGCTCATCGAGATCGCGGACATGCCGCTGTCATCGGCGGCGGCATGTCTTGTTGCCGATTCGGACTTGTGCTCGCTCGCCCGTGCGCTGTGCAAGCGGCCGCATTTGCTCGATCTTGACAGCTACCACCCAGCCGCCTTCTGGAGCGCATTCGGGTTGCTTTCGCTCGCGGCGCTGAGGGGGTTGTCACGGGATCCCGCGTGACCTGCCGAGCCGTCTGATTTGCACGATACGGCAGGGGGGCATGCCATGCCGACGCCGTATTCGTCAGTGGAAATGGCAAAGCTTTACCTGCACCGGTCCGGGTCGCGGGAGCGGTGGAGATCGCCTCCCGCCGGAGCGGATAGGTTCCGGCAACCTGCCATTTCCGAAAGAAGCAATCCATGACCCGTCGCCGGCAAAATCGAATCCTTCGCGTTGTCGTTGCCGTCCTTTTGGGCTTCATCGCCTTATCGCTGTTTGCGAAGCTGAACGATGAAAACCCCCGCCTTTCAAATCTCTATGAGTTCATCAAGGATTCTTCGCTCCTGATTGCCACCATTGCGGTCGCTTACCTCGCAAATATCTATCAGAGAAGACAGACCTTCCTGGATTCCCTCCGGGAGCAGTGGCGCGAGATCGTCAAGACGAAAGGGGCTTTGCTCTATTATTGCAGGATGCCGCAGCCCGATTCCGAACATTACTGGAGAACATTCACCCAGCTCTCCGAATGCATCGACAACATGCGCATCGTCTATGCCAATGTCGGCGAGACCGACAAACTGATAGGCGCTTACCCTTTCGAACCTCTCCACGACATGCGGCGGGCTTTTGAAAAGCTGGACCCTGCCGCTTCGCCCGCCGGTGATCGCAACCTTGTCTGGGGCGAAATCGAGCAGGCGTTCAACGCAATCCGCGAGAAGTTCCTCGACGAATTCGACATCGAGGAGCCGTCAAAGCCGATCCTGAAAAGAGGGGCCGGGCGAACGAAAGTCAACGGCGCCCGTGTCTGATGACAACGCTCCGGCGATTGGCGCTATCGCCAAAAGCGCTTAACAACCGCATTCGGCTTCGGGCTTATGCGGGCCCTCACGTCTTCAGCCGGTAGCCTGTCTTGAATACCCAGTAGACGGCGAGGATGCACAGCGAGAGGAAACCCGCCGTCATGGCGAGGCTCACGCCGGGGCTGACATCGGCGATGTCGAAGAACGACCAGCGGAAGCCGCTGATAAGGTACACGATGGGATTGAACAGCGTCACCGTCTGCCACGCGGGCGGCAGCACGTGGATCGAATAGAACGCCCCGCCGAGGAAGGTCAGCGGCGTAATCACGAGCAGCGGGATCACCTGAAGCTTCTCGAAATTGTCCGCCCATATGCCGATGAGGAAGCCGAACAGGCTGAAGGTGATCGCGGTCAGCACGAGAAAGCCGATCATCGCCACCGGATGGGCGATGTCGAGCGGCACGAACAGGCCGGCGGTCGCGAGCACGATCAGGCCGAGAATGATCGATTTCGTTGCCGCCGCGCCGACGCAGCCGAGCGCGATTTCAAGGCCCGAGATCGGCGCGGACAGGATTTCGTAGATCGTGCCGAGGAAGCGCGGGAAATAGATGCCGAAAGACGCGTTCGCCACGGAGTTCGTGAGGATCGTCAGCATGATGAGGCCCGGCACGATGAACGCGCCATAGGTCACGCCCTGCATGTCGGTGATGCGGCCGCCGATGGCCGAGCCAAACACTACGAAGTAAAGCACCGTCGAGATGACGGGCGAGACCACGCTTTGCAGCAGCGTGCGGCGCATGCGCGCCATTTCGAACGTGTAGATTGCGTAAACGCCGCGCCAGTTCATTTGCCGCTCACCAGTCCCACGAAGATGTCTTCGAGCGAGCTTTGCTTCGTGTTCAGATCCTTGAAGCGGATGCCCGCCGCCGAAAGCTCGTTAAGAAGCGCCGTGATGCCGGTGTGCTCGCCCTTGGTGTCGTAGGTATAGACGAGTTGCTGGCCGTTCCCTGTGAGCAGGAGGCTATGACGGCCAAGTTCCGGCGGGAGCCCCGCGAGCGGCTGCGCAAGGTCGAGGATGAGTTGCTTCTGTCCGAGCTTGCGGATCAGTTCCGCCTTTTCCTCGACGAGGATGATCTCGCCCTTGTTGATGACGCCGATGCGGTCCGCCATCTCCTCGGCTTCCTCGATGTAATGCGTGGTGAGGATGATGGTCACGCCCGCGTCGCGCAGCTTGCGGATCAGCTCCCACATGCTGCGGCGCAGTTCGACGTCCACGCCCGCCGTTGGTTCGTCGAGGAACAGGATCTGCGGCTCGTGCGCGAGCGCCTTCGCGATCATCACGCGGCGCTTCATGCCGCCCGAGAGCGTCATGATCTTGCTGTAGCGGCGCTCGTAAAGGGAGAGATCCCTCAGCACCTGATCGATGAAGGCGGGGTTCGGCGCCTTGCCGAAAAGGCCGCGGCTGAATGAAACCGTCGCCCAGACCTGCTCGAACGTGTCGGTCGCGAGTTCCTGCGGGACAAGCCCGATCAGCGAGCGCGCCGCGCGATAATCCCTGACGTTGTCATGGCCGCCGACGGTGACCGTCCCGCCGCTCGCGTTCACGATGCCGCAGATGATGCTGATCAGCGTGGTCTTGCCCGCGCCATTCGGGCCCAGAAGCGCGAAAATCTCGCCCGGCGCGATGTCGAGGCTCACGCCCTTGAGGGCGACGAGGCCCGAGGCGTAGGTCTTGCTGACGTTCGAGACGGAAATGATGGGGGGCATGGAGATCTTGGAGGGAGGAAGAGGCGCGCCGATTTTTCTTTGGAAACCCTAGAAAGCAGAAAACGACCGCCCTGTCACCTTTTGCCGGTGCCACCTCAGACCGCCCGGCTATTTCATGATCAGCCCGAGCTTCACGAGGCGGGCGCGGATGCCGCCTTCCTGCCGCCCGACGGCGGCGGCAATCGCCTTCACGCTCTCGCCGCGCTTGTAGCGGGCGGATACGTCGGCCTCCTCCTCTTCGCTCCATTTCCTGTATGCGTGCTCGGGGGCGCCGTTCCTCGCGCTTTCCACGGACGCGGGCGACGGCGCGGCGGGCGCCGCGGCGGGACCGGCGGGCAGCCCCTTCATCTCGCGCAAGTTGGATACGCGCAGCGCCTCGATCTTCTCAGCCCCCTGCGCGGCCAGTCGGTCAGCCTCGCTCTCTGACGCTTCGCGGAAATCGGCGTCCTTCGCCAAAGCCTCCGGGTGCACCCGCAAGGCGCGCTCATTCCAGCCGAGAAGATGAAGGCCGCCAAGCGCGCGGACCCGCGACAGAGCGACATAACCCTGCCCGTATTCGAAAGCGTTCGACAGATCCATCAGCGCCGCGTCGAGCGACATGCCCTGGCTCTTGTGCACGGTGATCGCCCATGCGAGCCGCAGCGGCACCTGCTCGATTCCGGCTTTCACAGCGTCGTCTTCCTGCACCTTCCATTCGGCGGGCTTTGCCGTGACCGTGAAGCCGCTTTTCGTTTCGACCACCGGCCAGCCGCCTTCGCGGTCGAAATTGCAGACGACACCGAGCGTGCCGTTCACGAAGCGGCCTTCGGGGTCGTTCTTGGTGAACATCACCACAGCGCCGAGCTTCAGTGCGAGTTCTTCCGGCGAGAGGCAGCCTCGCTTGAGCCCCTCGGACAGCACCTTGTCGCCCATCGTGCTCATGAGGAAGACGTTCGGCTCGCCCGGCAGCTTCATGAGTTCGGAGTGGTTGATGCGGTCCACGTCCATGTTGTGGGTGTAAAGCCGGGTGATGCCATGCGGCAGCGTCTCGCGCGTGGGCTTGCGGCTGGCGAGGATTTCGAGGTGCTCGCGCCGGCAGGCGTTCGAGCGGATGGCGCCGAGAAGCTCGGAAAACGCGTGGTCGGTCTGGCGGTGCTGTTCGGTCAGGTAGCAGATGGCGGGGTCGAGGTCGCGCCACGCGCGGCTCGCATAGGCGAAGGGCGACGCGTCTGCCTCGTCCTGGCTTTCCGTCTCGGCGCCCGGATGCTCGTCGCGGCGCACCACGGGCGGAAGCTGAAAGAAGTCGCCGACGAACACCGTCTGGATGCCGCCGAAGGGCGCGGACGACTTGCGCACATACTGGCAGACCTGGCTGACGGCGGTAAGCGTCTGCCCGGACAGCATCGACACTTCGTCGACGATGAGGACGCGCGCCTTCTTGATGCGGTCGGTCACGCGACGGTTGCGCGCGATGAAATCGAGGTCGGCGCGTGACAGGTTCGAGCGCGTGCCGATGCCGCTCCATGCATGCACCGTCATGCCGCCAAGCTGGGCTGCCGCGATGCCGGTCGACGCGGTGACGCTGACGGGGATGCCCTCGCGCCGCAGATAGCCGACGAAACGCGACGCGACGTAACTCTTGCCGCTGCCCGGCTCGCCCGTGAGGAAGACGCTCGCTCCCGATTTGAGGATTTGAAGTGCTTCGTCCTGTCTCATGCCTGCTCGCCACCCCTCTGAGTGGGCAAACATAGCGGATCGCGAAAGGCCCCAACAAGCTGCGATTGAGCCCTGTCCCCTTCCTTCGCGCGGTGAGGGGCACCGCCGCCGGAACCGGCGCCGCGCTTTGCGGCCATGAATAGCGCGGCGAGACCGATTGTGTGCCGTCGAACCGGCTAAGGCCTGAACTGGAAGGAAGTATGCAGGCCGAAGCGCTTTACGATAATGGTCTTCCGGCCCGCGTTGCGGTCTGTCGAGGCGCTTCGCGTCCCCCCTCCGGCGTTACTGAATTTGTCCGGTCACGAGCCAACTGTTGGCCATATAGGCCCCGCCCGTCTGACCGCTACCGCCGCCCGTACTTGTGGCGACGAGGGCGCTGTCCTTCTGAGCGCTCCCGCCTGAGGCGGCAGTCTCGGAGCGCACTTTGCCGGTAAGCTGTTCATTCGCCTGCTGGAGTTCGACCCATTCTGTCCGCATCACGTCGACGCTGCCCGCCTTGATTTCGGGGCGTACGACCGTAGCCGCAGACGCCGTCCACCGGCCGGTTACGGTCGCCATCTCGGGAGGAGTGCGGAACGCATCGGGTCTCGCCACCATTTCGGGATTGGGCTGATAATTCGTGTTGGAAACGACATGCACGAACTTGTAGCCGTCTTTCTTGAGCGCGGTGATGATGCCGTCGAGCGCTTCCGCCGTGGGCTTCTTAATGTCGTGGAAAAGGATGATGCCCTTGCCTGCTCCGCGAACGCGCGCCAGCACGTCACGCGTCACCTTGGCTGCATTCGCGCCGGGATCGGTATCGCCCGAAATGACATCGACCGACCACGTGCTGATATTGCGACTGGCCAGATAGGCGACGACCTCGGGAGAATCGCGAAGACCGGGGAAGCGGAAGAACGGTGCGACAGGTTTGCCGAGCGCATGGCTCACCGCTGCGAACCCCTTCTCGATCTCGGCGATGGCATCCCGCGGAGCCATGCGGTCCATGCCGAACGGATGCGAAAAGGTATGTGTGCCGATGGTATGGCCCCGCCGGTCATATTCCTTGAGAAGCTTCGGATCGGCGAGCGCCATGCGTCCCACCGAGAAGAACGTGGCCTTCACGCAGTGTTTGTCGAGCGTGTCGAGCACCGTGCGTGTATTCGAGCCAAGGGGGCCGTCATCGAATGTCAGCACCACTTCGCGGTCGCGGAGGTTGAGCGTGCGCGCATAGGACCGGTTGGACTGCGCATTCAGCGCTGTGCCGTAAAGCGCGCCGTGGGTGGAATCGGCTGCGATGATGCGCGAAACGGAAGATGTTTTCGGATCGTACGCGCAGTCGTTGTCGTTTGCGAGAGCGCCCGAAAAAACGCCCCCCGCCAGGATCAGACTTAGTACAAACCGCATCTCGAAATACCTATCGTCCCGCTAGACACCGCAAATATAGATCGGAACCGCATGCCTGACGAAGCCCAAAGGCCGCGATGCGGTCGGATTTTCACGCCGCTGTTGATTCAGGGAGACAGCTGCCGCCCTTCACGACGCCGGCGCAAGTTTACGGGTGAGAGTCTCGAATTCGCGCCTTAAATTTTCATTGCGGAAGATCTGCTCGAAGCCGGGAGCGTCAAGCTTTTGCAAAGAATCGAAAGAGGTTTTTGCTTCATCCATGAGCGCTTTCAACTGAAAGCTCGCTTCGACGGTTTCATAGGTATTATCCGCGACGTTCAGATCGAACAGGGTTTTTTCACGCGTTTGCCATAAAAGGCGCCGCTGCGTCGCGAGATAGTCGCGGTAGAAGCCGGACACCTTGCGTGAAAGCTCCTGCGCCCTGGCGTTCGCTTCCAGCGTCCGGCGCTGATCGTCGCGCGTGGCCGACTGCATCAGATCCCTCGTCTTCGCGCCCGTCCTCGCGATGTCGCCGATGATGCCGTCGAGACGCGCCATGTAAACCTTGTCGATTTTCTCGATGAGCAATTCCTGCGCCTGCACGAGGAGCGCGAACAGCGCGGCGTGCATCGCGAAATAGCGGCGCGCGGCCTTCAGATCGTCGTTCGATTGCACGACGAGTTCCGCAAGCTTCCGGTCGGCGATCTTCGCCACTTCATAAGCCGTCATCAGCTTCAGAAGATCCCCGCCGAGCACGCTGTCGAGCAGGAGATCGAGTTGATCCTGGCTGAGGGGGATTCCCGCGACGTCGAGCGCCTTCCCGATCTCCTGCTTGACACGCACGATGTCCGCTTCGCGTTCCTTGATGTCGTCCTGAAGCGCCGCGATGGTCCGGTCGATCGAGTCTTTCGTGTCCGTGAGAATACCGGGCCACACGCCGCCCTGCGGCGCGTCGAGCCGCCGCTCGCGCAAGGTGGCGATGCGGTCGCGGTTGGAGGCGATCTTCTCGCGCTGGCGGGCGATGTCGTCCTGAAGCTTCAGAACGGGAGCATCGGTCACGATTGACAGCGCGCCATCAAGCAGCGCGCGAACGGTTTTCTCGCGGTCCTGTCGCGTTTCGGTGAAGACCGGCTCGAACAGAAACTTGTCCCGGTTCGGCAACGTCTTCACCGCCTCGCGTTCTGCCGCCGCGCGTTTCAGGATGCGGTCGATGGTGGAAAGCAGCGCGTCGGACTGAAGCCCGCGTGTATCAGGCTCCGGGGCTTGCGTCGCAGCAGCGGTGGCGGCCTCGGGCCGCTCCTCCGCGGCTCGCGATACGGCCAGCCCGAGAGGCGCGGCAAATACGACGAGCGCCACGGCGGCGCGGGCAGCGACGGTTCGTGACATGGCAGGCAACATGACGCAAGTCCCGGTCCCAGAGCAGGTTGGGCGTTAATATGGCGTCGTTTTCGACGGTTCCAATCTCCCACCTCTCGCGGGCGTTGAAGGTGGCGTCATGCACAGGTTTGTGAGGCAGGCGCAGAGGTCGCCTCGCGGCCGTGACGCGCCATTGCGAGGCCGCATTTTGCTTGCGGGATCGGCGAAGGACATTTAACCCGAAGCATCTTATCCGGCGTCGCCTCGCACGACGCGGACCAATGGCAGAGGCCGTGTGTGATATGATTTCGAACCATGTCGCAGATTTCGACAGCGCGTCAGGCATCGACGAGAACGCCCTCAAGGATCAGAAAGAAAAGGTGCGCCGCTTCCGAAAGCGCTTGCAGGCGCGCGAAGCGTTCATCCTCCCTGAGGTCTGGGACGTCATTTCTGCGCGCGTGATCGGCGACGCGGGTTTCGATATCATCGGCATATCGCCCGTTTCCGTCGCTTGGTCGCGCGGGCTCCTGCCGGCAGATCGCGTCCCCCTCGACACGCTTGTGGAAACCGCAAAAAGCGTCGCCTCGAATTTTTCCGTGCCGGTGAACGCAGACCTTGAGGGCGTCATCGGCCGGTCCATGGAAGAAATCGGCCGCGCGGTCAACGCCGTCGTTTCGGCCGGTTGCGTGGGCGTGACCATCGGCGACGGCGGACGGGGCGGCCAGCATGGCATGGCCTCGATGCATGACATGACGGCGGCCATCAAGGCGGCGAAGGCGGCCGCGCTTGAAACGCGCATTCCAGCCGTGGTGACTGCCCGCACCGAAGCGTTTCTGCTGGAGCCGCCCCCCTATTCTCCATTTGAAACCGCCGTCGAGCGCGCGGAAGCCTACTTTGCGGCGGGCGCGGACTGTATCGCCGTGCCCGGCGTGCAACATATCCAGATCGTCGAACGGCTTTCCGCGCATGTTGACGGCCCGCTCCAGATCAATGTCGCGCTGACGCCCGCGCCGGACCTAAAGGCCCTGAGCCGGGCGGGTGCATCCTCCGTCGTGCTCGGCACCGCGCTGATGCGCTCGCTGCTCGGCAATTTGCGCCTCAAGGCCGAGGAGATCCTCGCCTTCGGCCAGTTCAACAACCTCGACAAGGCCATCTCCGCCGACGCGCTGAACGACCTGCTGCGATAGCGATCAACCGCAGCGGAAGCTTCGCGTTCGAGCTTGCGCAGGAGGGCCCGCCGCCTTATTCTTAACGGCGGTCGGCAGTTCACCGAGGCGTCGCTATTCCCGCCGGGAAGCTAAACCTGCCCTCAACACCCATCGACGGACACCCTCGGTGCCAGTCGTCAAGAGCGACCCGCGACCCGTTCTCCAAGCGGTTTGGCGCCATGAGGATGAGCCATGTCCAGAACCGTGTTTCCTTACGCCACCAACGATATATCCGCGCTCGCCCGTTCGATCGGTCGCGAGCTTCAGTCCACGCCCGAGAAGCCGGGCCATGTTCAGATCCTGAACATGCTGGCGCGCGGAGCGGGCTTTCGCAACTTCCAGCACCTTCGCGCGCAACACGAGGCGGAAGCGAGGCTCGAACGCGCGCCCGCCGCGCCGGAGCCGGTGGATTTCGTCCGCGTCGAACGCATCGCGCGCTATTTCGATGCCGCCGGACGGTTCATCCGCTGGCCTTCGAAGGCTAGCCACCGCGACCTCTGCCTGTGGGTGATGTGGTCGCGATGGCCCGCCGGCGCGGTCCTCGCCGAGCGCGAGGTGAACCACCTTCTCGCCGCCCATCACCTGTTCGGCGATCACGCCCTGCTCCGGCGGGAGATGGTCGACGCGGGTCTCCTGACCCGCACGCCCGACTGCCGCGAATATCGGCGCCTTGAGAAAAAGCCTCCGGCGGATGCGGTCGCGCTGATCCGTCACTTGAGCACCCGTCTGCAAAGCTGACGCCGTGGCCTCGATCTTGCTAACGGAACTTATATATAGAGTAATACAAGAAAGGCTCCCGACCATGACCGAGGCCACCGCACCCAGCGCGCGCACAACAGTCAATCGCTACCGCTGGCTCGCGAAATACGACAAGGACACCATCCATGCCATCCTCGACGCGCAGCCGCTTTGCCATGTCGCGTTCATCCACGACGGCAAACCCATCGTGACGCCGACGATGCAGTGGCGCGAAGGCGACCGCATCTACTGGCACGGAGCTGCCGCGGGACGCGCGATGAAGGCGGCGACGGATGCGGAAGTCTGTCTTTGCGTCTCGATTCTCGACGGATTTGTCATGGCGCGCGCCGCTTTTAACTTCAATGTCAATCATCGCTCCGTGATGGTGTTCGGAAAGGCGGAGAAGGTTACCGATCGCGCGGAAAAGGAGCGCCAGTTGAAGCGCATGGTCGACGGCTATGTCGCGGGCCAGTGGGATCGCCTGCGCCCCGTCACCGAAGCCGAGATGAATGCAACGACGATCCTGTCGCTTTCGCTCGACGAGGCTTCCGCCAAAGTGCGGACCGGTCATCCCGAAGACAACGATGCCGACTATGATTTTCCGGCATGGGCGGGGACGATTCCGATCCGTTTCGATGTCGGCGAGCCGATCCCGGACCCGCGCAACCTGCCGGGCGTCGAAATGCCCGCCGGTGTGAAGGACTTCAAGATCGGCTAGAATCCATTATCTCTTCCCATGACTTTTCTCTTCGCGCGAACCGGAAACCCGCTTCGCGCGAAACCGCTTCGGGGGCTACCATGCGCATTCTCGTTTTCCAGCATCTCGCGGTCGAACATCCGGGCGTCTTTCTCGATTTCTGGCTCGACGCGGGTCATGAGGTGCTGGCCGTAGAACTCGACGAGGGGGACGAGATCCCGGCCCTCGAAGAGTTCGACCTGCTCGTGGCCATGGGCGGCCCGATGGATGTCTGGCAGGAGGACGAATTGCCCTGGCTCGCAGACGAGAAACGCGCGATCCGTCGTTGGGTGGGCGAGCTTGGCCGCCCTTATCTCGGCATCTGCCTGGGGCATCAGCTTCTGGCGGCGGCGCTCGGTGGCGAGGTCGGCCCGATGGACGCGCCCGAGGTCGGTTTCACACATGTCGACCTTACAGAGGCGGGCCTTGCCGACCCCATCTTCAAGGGCTTCCCGCCCCGCGCTGAAATCTTCCAGTGGCACGGCTCGGAAGTGAAGCGGCTGCCCGAAGGCGGCGTCGTGCTCGCGTCAAATGCGGCCTGCGCTACTCAGGCGATCCGCGTCGGCCGCCACGCCTACGGCTTCCAGTATCATGTCGAGATCACGCCCGACACGGTGCCGGAATGGCGCGACATCCCGGAATACGCCGCGAGCCTCGAAAAGGCACTCGGCAAGGAAGGGGCAGCGGCGCTGGAAGGCGAGACAGAAGCGCGGCTCCCCGCCTTCAACGAAGCCGCGCGTAAGCTCAACGACAATCTGATGGCCGTCATCTCACCTTCGAACGCGTGATCGGTCGCTTTTTCGACAAGCGCTGAAAACGCCGCGATGCATGAATTAAGCTATTCCCTTATAGATACAGCTTGGCGTATAGTTTGCATGCCTGCGTCATTGAGCGCACCGCGTCTTCAACACGCGGCGACACATGGCTCAGTTCTACGGAATCGGCCGGCCCCCGGGAATGCCGCCTTGGCGGGTCGGCCGTGATCGCAGGTCTTGAGCGTGATCGCCATCGATGAATGCGGCCGCGCTCTGGTTTCTTGGTGGAGCATGACCGGTTGCGAAACCGGCGCCCCTTTTCGGACCGTGCTCCAAGGGCAGGATATATGGACGACACTCTGGTTCTCGACCTCGACATGGGTTCGCCCGTCGACGACTTCACGCATTGCTTCACCGGGGAGTGCCGCGCGAACGTCCTGCCGATCCTCTACAGGCTGAACCGCGCGATTTCCTCCGCGCAGGACTTGAGCGAGCCGCTGCGCATCATCCTGGACGTCATGCGCGAGACGCTTCGCATGCATCGCGGCGCGATCACGCTGTACGACCGCCAGTCCGAAACGATCTTCATCCACGACAGCTTCGGCCTGACCGACGAACAGAAGCAGCGCGGCATCTACTCGCTCGGCGAAGGGATCACGGGCAAGGTTGTAGAAAGCGGCAAGCTCATCGTGGTGCCCCGCCTGCACGAAAGCACCGATTTCCTCGACCGTACGAAGGCCCATCAGGACAGAAAGCATCCGAAGGCGACATTCTTTTGCGTGCCGATCCTGCTCGGCCAGCGCGTCCTCGGCACCATCGGCGCGGAACGGGTCTATCTGAATCCGCACCTTTTCAAGCAGGACGCGGAATTTCTCGCCGCCATCGCGCTCATGATCGCGCCCGCCGTCGAACTTTACCTCATCGCGAACAACGAGAAGGTGCGGCTCGAAAACGAGAATCGCCGCCTCAAGAACGCGCTGAAGGAACGCTACAAGCCGAAGAACATCATCGGCAATTCGAAGCCGATGATCGATGAGGTATACAACCTGATCGGCAAGGTCGCCTCGACGCGCGCAACGGTGCTGATCCTCGGCGAAAGCGGCGTCGGCAAGGAATTGGTGGCAAACGCCATCCACTACAACAGCGCCAGCGCCGACGGCCCGTTCGTGAAATTCAACTGTGCGGCAATTCCCGAAGCGCTCGCCGAAAGCGAGTTGTTCGGCCATGAGAAAGGCTCGTTCACCGGCGCGCTCCAGACCCACAAGGGAAGTTTCGAACAAGCGGACGGCGGCACGATCTTCCTCGACGAAGTGGGCGAACTGAGCCTCACCGTGCAGGCAAAGCTTCTGCGCGTGCTTCAGGATCGCACCGTCGAGCGCGTCGGCAGCGGCAAATCCATAAAGGTCGATCTGCGCATCATCGCCGCGACGAACCGCAATCTTCCCGAAATGGTGGAAAACGGACTGTTCCGCGAAGACCTGTTCTATCGCCTCAACGTGGTGCCGATCACAGTGCCGCCGCTGCGCGAGCGCGGGTCCGACGTAATCCTGCTCGCGGATTATTTCGTCGCGAAATCCTGCGAGGCCAACGGGCGCAGCGTGAAGCGTATCTCGACGCCCGCGCTCAATATGCTGATGGCCTACCATTGGCCGGGAAATGTACGCGAACTGGAAAATGTCATCGAGCGCGCGGTGATCCTGTCGGACGATGAAGTTATCCACGCCTACAATCTCCCGCCATCGCTGCAGACGCCCAAGGAAAGCGGCACGGGATTTGGTGTCGGGCTCGAAGAGAAGGTGCGCGCGGTCGAATATGAAATGATCGTCGAGGCGCTGAAGAACTCGAACGGCAACATCGGGACCGCCGCGCAGGAACTTGGGCTCACGCGCCGCATGCTTGGCGTGCGGATGGAGAAATACGGCATCAATTACAAGAACTTCAGATCGGCCGGCTACAAGCCGAAAGACGGGGAACCCGGCCGCCGGCAGCCAGAGAAAGTGAGCGCCGGCTATCGGTGATGGCTCACGCGGCGCGCCGATGGGTCAAGCATAGGTTTCGATCAAATCGAAGATGATAAGCGTCAAGACCATCCACGCGAATGCGCAAGCAACGGCGATCAGGCATTTCCTTCTGTTTTCTCGCCCGCAAGGCGTCAGGCAGCTCGACCGATACATGTTCAAGTCGAAATCGAACCATCGACGCCCGCACACTAAGGGTGAATTCCATTTCGTTAAGTAATAAAGCGCCGCACTCCGATACGCGACGCTCCCAAACAAATATATGTAACGAGTCCTAATACTACTCTTTCATCTTGCTACCTTCCCTTTCTCCACAGACACAGCCCCGCGAACACAAAAATCACGCGCATGGTCGTGATCCCATATCCGTTATCGCGCGTGCCGTCCTACATCGCCGCTGCCCGATCGATTGCTTTCCCTGCGTCTTCACGTCGGGAAGTTTCGATTTGGAAGAACGCGCCTGCTCCCGTTCGTCTGCGGGATTGTGGGGGTCCAAGCGGGCAAGCGGTCAGCCGGGCTGCATGTTCCTCTTCGAATCTCTTTTGCAATCCCCACGAAACGGATTTCCCGACGGAAACCTGGCGCTTGCCCTCCCATGGCGCCGTTAACAGGAATTTACATTTTACGTATCGCTTCGAGAACGATTCTACCGGACGGGATTTCCACCGCCGCGACCCCACCATCGCGGCGACCACCACAGATTTACAAAGATGTGAAAACCGTTTTTATTTTTTCATTCCTGTCATTATTTCCCCCAGCAAAGGCCTGATAAATCAGGCTCACAATAAAAATTAGAGGAAGTCGAATTTTTTGCGCGATCTGGCGAGTATTGGCACGCCGGTTGCTCTTAAGGGGGTGTGAAGGCGGCGAGAGGGCCGCTAACGCAAGAACACTCTCAGGAGCACCCACTCATGACTCGCAAGGTTGCCATTTATGGCAAGGGCGGCATCGGTAAATCCACCACGACGCAGAACACCGCGGCCGCGCTCGCATACTTCCATGACAAGCACATCTTCATCCACGGCTGCGATCCCAAGGCCGACTCGACACGCCTCATTCTCGGTGGTCTGCCGCAGCAGACGGTGATGGACACGCTGCGCATTCACGGCGCCGAAAAAGTCACGCTCGACAAGGTGGTGAAGACGGGCTTCAAGGAAATCCGCTGCGTGGAATCGGGCGGCCCGGAGCCGGGAGTTGGTTGCGCGGGCCGCGGCGTCATCACCGCCATCGACCTGATGGAAGAGAATGACGCCTACACCGAAGACCTCGACTTCGTGTTCTTCGACGTGCTCGGCGACGTGGTGTGCGGCGGCTTTGCGATGCCGATCCGCGACGGCAAGGCGGAAGAAGTGTACATCGTCGCCTCCGGCGAGATGATGGCCATCTACGCCGCGAACAACATCGCGAAGGGCCTCGTGAAGTACGCCAAGCAGTCCGGCGTGCGCCTCGGCGGCATCATCTGCAACAGCCGCATGGTCGACGGCGAAAAGGAATTCCTCCACGAATTCACGTCCGCCATCGGCACGAAGATGATCCACTTCGTTCCGCGCGACAACATCGTGCAGAAGGCCGAGTTCAACAAGAAAACCGTCACGGAGTTCGATCCGAACGCCAATCAGGCGCAGGAATACAAGCAGCTTGGCAAGGAAATCCTTGAGAACAAGGACTTCGTCATTCCGAAGCCGCTCAACATGGACGAACTGGAATCGATGGTCGTGAAGTACGGCCTCCTCGACTGACGTCCGCGGGCGAGCCGCAAAACCGAAGCCATAGCCCGTCGCTGCAAAGCCCGCCGATCCGGCTCTCCGGATCGAACGGCAGAGCCTTGCCCAGCGACCGGGCGCGGCCAGGGCGGCGGCTCGCCCACGACAAGCCACTCAAGACACCGGACGGAACCGAACCATGCCGTATCATGAATTCAAAGTCAGTAAGTGCATTCCCGAGCGGAAAGAGCACGCGGTCATCAAGGGCCCGGGCGAAGACCTGAGCCATGCGCTGCCCAAGGGATACCTCAACACCATTCCGGGCACGATCTCGGAGCGCGGTTGCGCGTATTGCGGGGCGAAACACGTGATCGGCACGCCGATGAAGGATGTGATCCACATCTCGCACGGCCCCGTCGGCTGCACCTATGACACGTGGCAGACGAAGCGCTACATCTCCGACAACAACAACTTCCAGCTGAAGTATACCTTCGCGACCGACGTGAAGGAAAAGCACATCGTGTTCGGCGCGGAACCGCTTCTGAAGAAGAATATCCACGAAGCTTTCGACGCGTTCCCCGAAATCAAGCGCATGACGATCTATCAAACCTGCGCCACCGCGCTGATCGGCGACGACATCGACGCCATCGCGCAGGAAGTGATGGAAGAACGCAAGGACGTCGACATCTTCGTCTGCAACTCGCCGGGCTTCGCCGGTCCCTCGCAGTCGGGCGGTCACCACAAGATCAACATCGCCTGGATCAACCAGAAGGTCGGCACCGTCGAGCCCGAGATCACGAGCGACTACGTGATCAACTATGTGGGCGAGTACAACATCCAGGGCGACCAGGAAGTGATGCTCGACTACTTCAAGCGCATGGGCATCCAGGTGTTGTCGACCTTCACCGGCAACGGCAGCTATGACGGCCTGCGCGCCATGCACCGCGCGCACCTGAACGTACTCGAATGCGCCCGCTCCGCCGAATATATCTGCGACGAGCTGCGCGCCCGCTACGGCATTCCGCGCCTCGACATCGACGGCTTCGGCTTCGAGCCGCTCTCCGGCTCGCTACGCAAGATCGGCCTGTTCTTCGGCATCGAGGAGCGCGCGGAAGCGATCATCGCGGAAGAAACCGCGAAGTGGAAGCCGCAGCTCGACTGGTACAAGGAACGCCTCAAGGGCAAGCGCGTCTGCCTGTGGCCGGGCGGCTCGAAGCTCTGGCACTGGGCGCACGTCATCGAAGAGGAAATGGGCGTCAAGGTCGTTTCGGTCTACACGAAGTTCGGCCACCAGGGCGACATGGAGAAGGGCATCTCGCGTTGCGGCGAAGGCGCTCTTGCGATCGACGATCCGAACGAGCTTGAGGGCTACGAAGCCATCGAGATGCTGAAGCCGGACTGCATTTTCACCGGCAAGCGCCCGGGCGAAGTCGCGAAGAAGGCGGGTGTTCCATACCTCAACGCGCACGGCTATCACAACGGCCCGTACAAGGGTTACGAGGGCTGGGTCCGCTTCGCTCGCGACATCTACAACGCGATCTACTCGCCGATGCACCAGTTGTCGAACCTCGACATCTCGAAGGACGAGATCCCGACCGACAAGGGCTTCGTCACCCGCAAGATGCTGTCCGACGCGAACCTGCCCGAGGAAATCGTCAACGACCCGAACCTCAAGCAATACGCCGGCAAGCTGGACCCGATCCCGGATCTTCGCGCCAAGACCTATCCGGAATTTCCCAAGAAGGAAGCTGCTCCTGTCGCGGCCGAGTAAAGAGAGACGATGACTATGGACGATCTGACAAAAGACCGCATGGAGCAACTTCTCAACTACATCATGAAGAAGTGCCTCTGGCAGTTCAACTCCCGCGCATGGGACCGCCGCAAGCAGAACGCCGGTATTCTCGGTCAAACCGCACAGATTCTGTGCGGCGAGACGCCGGTGCACGAGACCGCCAACGACAAATGCTACTGGGTGGATGCCGTGCTGCTGGCCCGCGAATATCGCGCCCGCTTCCCGTGGATCAACGAGCTGTCGCACGACGAAATCAAGGCTCTCATCAAGGTTTTGCACGAGCGCCTGGACTTCCTCACCATCGATGGCTCGCTCAATACTGAACTCACCGTTCAGCACTACTAGGAAAAGGACCCCAGACAATGACTTGCCATGTAGTGCCCAAGGAACGGGACGGCGTCATCAACCCGATCTTCACCTGCCAGCCGGCGGGCGCGCAGTTCGCGTCCATCGGCGTGAAGGAATGCATCGGGATCGTGCACGGCGGCCAGGGCTGCGTGATGTTCGTGCGCCTGCTGATCTCCCAGCATCTGAAGGAAAGCTTCGAAATCGCCTCGTCGTCGCTCCATGAAGACGGCGCGGTGTTCGGCGCGCTGAACCGCGTCGAGGAAGCCGTCGACGTGCTGCTGTCGCGCTATCCCGATGTCAAGGTGGTGCCGATCATCACCACCTGCTCGACAGAGGTCATCGGCGACGACGTGGACGGCGTCATCACGAAGCTTGAGGAAGGGCTGCTCGCCGAGAAGTTCGCGGGCCGCGAGGTTCATCTGATCGCGATGCATCAGCCGAGCTTCGTCGGCTCCATGATCTCCGGTTACGACCTCGCCGTTCGCGACTTCGTCAAGAAGTTCGCGGAAAAGGACGAGCCGACCGACAAGATCAACCTCATCACGGGCTGGGTGAACCCGGGCGACGTGAAGGAGCTGAAGCATCTCCTCAAGGAAATGGATGTCGAGGCGAACATTCTCTTCGACATCGAAAGCTTCGACTCGCCGCTCCTTCCCTCGAAGGACAACAGGAACCACGGCAACACGACCATCGAAGACCTGCGCGCTACCGCGAACGCGAAGGCAACCTTCGCGCTGAACCGCTATGAAGGCGGCAAGGCGGCCGACTTCCTCAAGAAGAAGCACAAGGTTCCGGCCATCATCGGCCCGACGCCGATCGGCATCCGCAACACGGACACCTTCCTGAAGAAGCTGTCCGACGTGACCGGCAAGCCGATCCCGCAGAAGCTCGTGCACGAACGCGGCGTTGCGATGGACGCGATCGCGGACGTGAGCCACATGTTCCTCGCGGAAAAGCGGGTCGCGATCTACGGCGCGCCGGATCTCGTGATCAGCCTCGCCGAGTTCTGCCTCGATCTCGAAATGCGCCCGAAGCTCCTACTGCTCGGCGACGACAACTCCAAATACGCCGAAGATCCGCGCATCAAGGCGCTTCAGGAGAACGTCGATCACGAGATGGAAATCGTGTTGAACGCCGACTTCTGGGAGCTTGAGGACCGCATCAAGAACAAGGGCCTCGAACTCGACCTCATCCTCGGTCACTCGAAGGGCCGCTTCATCTCCATCGACTACAACATCCCGATGTTGCGCGTCGGCTTCCCGACCTACGACCGCGCCGGCCTCTATCGCTATCCGGTTGTCGGTTACAACGGCGCGGCATGGCTTGCCGAGCAGATGGCCAACACGCTGTTCCAGGACATGGAGAACAAGAAGAACAAGGAGTGGGTGCTGAACGTCTGGTAGCGCCGGGTTCCTCACCCCCCGTTTCGTCTCCTTCCGAGGCGGGGGGCTCCAATGCCGCCGGGCTCCTGGCAGTGTCCGGCGGCGTTCTTCCGCCTTTCAATGAAGACAGCCGCAGCGAGCGAGGGGCCCCATGAAGATTGCAGCCTATGTCAACGACGACGGCGAACTGACGAGCCTTTACAAAAAGGGCCGGTTCCGGCTCTACGATGGCGAAGCGAAGACATGGCGTCCCATCGGCGACATTTCCTTCGAGATGAGCGCGGACGCCTCGCTGCCCAATGTGCGCGCGACCATCGAAACCGCTGCCACATCGCTCGGCGAATGCAAAATCATCCTTTCGAGCGAAGCGCGGGGCTTTTTCTATTCCTATTTCGCCGAGCTTGGCGTTTCGAGCTGGAAATCGAATGCGCCCGTGCTCGACGCACTGCCGACAGTCGAGAAGGGGGAGCGCGAGAAGGCCGAAGCCGCTGCCGCCGCTGGCTGTGAAAGCGCGCACGAAGGATGCAGTTCCGGCGGGTGCGGCTCGAAAGGGCGCAAGAAGCTGGTCCAGTTGCAACCCGTGAGCGCCGCCGAGCCCCTTATCCCCGCCGAAGACCTCGGTAACGGGCATTATCGCTTCGACCTCGCCAACGAACTGAAGAAAAACCCGCTTCTCAACTCGCGTCAGGCACTGATCCCGATTCTGTCGCAAACGCCTTTCGAAACGCTCGAAATCATCTGCGATCACATCCCGCGCTGGTTCATGCAGCGCGTCGCGGAACTCGACCTCGACGCCGCGATCGTCACGCTCGAAGCGCCCGCACACGGCGTCAAAGCCACGGTCTCGCGAAAGCCCGGCTGCGAGACTTCGCTTCGCCGGGCGCCCGTCAGCCTATCCGGCGGATGCGCGTAAAGGAGAGCCACCGCATGAAATCGATAACCCTTCTTTCGGCACGGCCCTCATCCTCCAAGCCGGCAAAGCCTTCTGCGCGAAGTACGCCCGTGCTCGCCTTCATCTACGGCGCGGCCATGAACCCCGCATGGCTCGCCGAACGGGGCATCCGCGCGGAGCCCGTCGCAATCGCGCGCCTGCCCGATCAGCGGCTTTCGTTCCACGGCTATAATCAGATGTGGGACGGAGCCGAAGAAGCCACGCTGCCCGCGCATGGAAAGGATGTCTGGGGCGTTGTCTACAAGGTGGCGGGGCTCGATGTCGACCGGCTCGACGCCGCTCAGGGCGTTCGCCTCAACGGCACCGGCACCTACTTCCACTATCCCGTCGAGGTCGTCGGCGCGGAGGGCACGGTTTATACCGCCGTCATGTACCGCAAGGCGGCGCTTCGCGACGAGCGACCGCCAAGCGCCGAATATCTCGCCTATATCGTGCAAGGCGCAAAGGCGCGCGACCTGCCCGCCGATTATATCGACGCGATGAGCGCCATTGCTTCGGTGCCGGCCGCCTACCCCGTGCCGCTCAAGGCAAATTCCACCCCCCAGGCCGCCGAATCGGAGTGCTGCTGAAAGGCGGCTCGTGGTCCGATCCGACATTTGCATCCGTTTGCAGCACGCTTGCGAGCAAATGTCGGAATCGAAAGGACCACTAGCAACATCATGATTCTAGTGGAGTTTTTGAATTTGACATTTGAGCGAGAGCTCGCAGCCACCGGGACTCAAATGTCAAATTCGCTCCACTAAGGCGGCAGAATGAGCTATGCAGCGGACGCGGGCGTGCGGCCAATCAGAGGAGCGAGTTCCGCGAGGTCGACGAACTGATCGGCCTGGCGGCGAAGGTCGTCGGCGGCGATGGGTGGCTGCGTGCGGATCGTGGACACGACCGTGACACGCCGCCCCTTCCGCTGCAAGGCCGACACCAGACCGCAGAAATCGCCGAGCCCCGAGAACAGCACCAAATGATCGAGCGACGGCGCGAGAGTCAACGCGTCGACCGCCAGTTCGATGTCCATGCCGCTCTTGATCTTCCGCCTGCCGCTCGCGTCCACGTAGTCCTTTACCGGCTTCGTGATCACGGTGTAGCCGTTATACTGAAGCCAATCCGCGACGCCCCGCAGCGGCGAGGTGGCAAAGTCCTCTGCGATAGGCAGGTAGTAGTTCACGCGAACGAGTTGGCCTGAGCCACGGAACACCTGCAGCAGCGCGGCGTAATCGATCATGAAACCGAGCGTTCTTGCGGCGGCAAAAAGATTTGGCCCGTCGAGAAATAACCCGAGGCGTTCGTTCCGGTAGAATTGCATCGTCGAAAAAGGTCCTTATCCAGATAGGAGAGCCGTGAGGGAGAGAAGGCGCCGCGGCCTTCGCTCCGGAGCGGGATCGAGAAAAACGCTCCCCCTTATTATTCAAAACGCCTCTTCGGCCCTCGAACGTAACCATTCGCGGACCGAGCAGACCTCACGAGCGATGCTCAGGCGGCCGAGACGGCGGAAAGCGAAGGCGGGCTTCCGCGTCTGCAAGCTTGGCGAGTTGTTCCGGCGCGAGCTTCGAGCGAAGAGCCTCGACGGATTTGACGAGCGCCTCGGCAGCCTTTGCGCGCTGGGTTGCGGAGTCGGCGAGCCGCAGCGCGGACTCGAACGGCTTCGCCTTTTCGGGCGCGTCACCTGGAACGGGAGGCTTTGGCGGCCGCGGCGGCTGGGCGACGGCGAGGAACGCGTCGGTGAAATCGCGCCAGGCGTCGATCTGGTTCGCGCGGATGCCGATCTCGGTTTCGAGCGTGGAAAGCTCCTGCGCGAGCGAGGGCCGGGGTGGATGGCGGAAGCCGTCATGCGAGAAGGGAGGGCCGTCGCCCCGAGGTGCGCCCGGACCGCCTGCTTCGCCCGGCAACGGAGGCTGAGCCGCGAATGCAACGTGCGGGAGCGGCGGGCGATCGGGTGTCTGCGCGGACGCCGAAGATGCGATGCAGGGGAGCAGAAACGCTGCAACGAGAGCGCCCCGCGATAATGAGCAAATCATCGAATATACTCCTTGTTCGACCGGGGGAGCTTACGGTTTGCGAGGCCGATTTCGATGATCGCGAGGCGACGAAGTGTAACGCTCTGTTACACGACGCCCAAACCTGCGAAATTCGCGACACTGTTTAAAATCCGGTCTCTCGAGAACAAAGGCGGTGTTCGATGTCACAACCGGGGAAGTGCACATATTTGCAGCGTCATAGAAAGAGGATATCCGTGTGCGGCGGTGTTCGCGCTTAGTATCGCGACGCGCGAACGACGAGGGTGTCTGAAACAGAGACCAAATCGCAATGCCCCCGCCGCGCCGAAAGGGCATGCAAGAGCATCCCTACAATCCGCTGCCTGTTCGTTCCCGTATCGCGACGGCGACGCATGTAACGCTCGGTTACACGCGGAGGGTGGCGGCGTGAGCTCTGCCTCTCTATGATGCGGATGTCCGGTAAACGGGAGTTTTCCTTGGCTTCGACACATCATATTCTTGTCGTGGACGACGACAGGCGCATCAGAACCAGCCTCAAACGCTTTCTCACCGACAATGGCATACGAGTAACCGAAGCCGCCGATGGCGTCGCCATGTTCGCGGCCGTCGAGGCCGGGCGTTTCGATCTGATCGTGCTCGACGTGATGATGCCGGGCGAAGACGGCCTTTCGCTCTGCCGACGACTTCGTGCAACGAGCCGCATCCCGGTCGTTCTGCTCACCGCCATGTCGAGTGAGACGGATCGCATCATCGGCCTCGAAATCGGCGCGGACGATTATGTCTGCAAGCCGTTCAGCCCCCGCGAGCTTCTCGCCCGCATTCGCGCCGTGCTGAGACGAACCGGCGACGCCACGCCTGAAACGAGGATCGCGGGCATCACCTATGTCTTCGAGAACTGGCGGCTCGACGTGGTGCGCCGCACACTGCACAATCCGGGCGGCGCGCTCGTGGACCTGACCGCAGGCGAGCACGATCTGTTGCTGGCCTTCCTCGAACGACCCCAGCACGTTCTCAGCCGTGACCAGCTTCTCGATCTCGCGCGCGGCCGCGCCGCTTCGCCCTTCGACCGCAGCATCGACGTGCAGGTGTCGAGGCTGCGCCGCAAGATCGAGGCCGACCCGCAGACACCCGAACTCATCAAGACGGTGCGGAGCGGCGGATATATCTTCTGCGCGCCGGTTTCGGTCGAAGACACAAGGCAGTCGGCGTGACGGGATGAGACTGCCGAGCATCCGCCCGCGTTTAAGCCTCGGCACGCGCATCGCCGTCACGACGCTGATCGCGCTTCTTGCGGTGCAGGCGCTGAACTCGGCCGTGTTCTTCCTGATGCCGCACCCGCCGGCAACGGTCTACAGCGCGCGCTGGCTCATCGCCGAGGTCGCGGAAACAACGCGTTCGATCCTCACCGCCCAGGAAGCGGAACGCGAAACCGCCGCAAGAGAAGCCGCCACGCGGACCGGCCTCGATATCCGGTGGCATCCGCGCGGATTTGCGCCGCCAGTTCCTGCGCTCGACCGTCCGCCTACAGGACGCCGCTCGTTCCATGAAAGGATTCGCGCAACCCTTGCCAGCGAGCTTGAAGGGTTCGGAACGCGGGTCATCATCTCCAGCCGAGGCGGCCCGTCGTTTCCGAGAGCGGAGGCGGGCGAAATGCGCTTCGTGCCGCCGGAATTCATGAAGTCGATCCGGACCGGCCCGCTCGAACCTCAGGAGGGCGATTTCCCGCTGTTCGGCGATTTTGAAGTCGTCATCCAGGGAAGCGACGGCGACACGCTCACCGTCGGGCCGGATCGGCCGCCGCGTTTCGCGCCCTTCTTCGATCCGAGGGTGGCGAGCATTCTGGGCGCCATCCTCCTTGTGGTGATCCTGTCGGCGATAACGTCGCACCGTGTCCTCGTGCCGCTCGGCCGTCTCGCGGATGCCGCCCGCACTCTCGGCCGAACGCGCGATCCGGTTCCCATCGACACAACGGGGTTGAACGAGTTCACGGTGGTCGCCGAAGCGATGAACGACATGCAGGAGCGCATCAAGCGATTCATCGACGAGCGCACCCACATGCTCGCGGCTATCTCGCATGACCTGCGATCCTCGCTGACGGGCCTGCGCCTTGACGCCGAGCGCTTGCCAGAGGGCGACACGAAGGCCGATCTCATCGCCGCCATGGAAGAGATGGAGCGGATGATTTCCGCGACGCTCACCTTCGCGGGCGACGACCTCAAGGGCGAGCGCCCCGAACGCGTGGACCTCGCCGCGGTACTCATAAGCCTGTGCGATACCTTTTCTGACCGTGGCCGCCTCGCCGAGTACGAGGGACCGGACCATGCCTTTCTCGTCTGTCAGCCAACCGCGATGAAGCGCGTCTTCGCGAACCTGATCGACAATGCCGTGAAATACGGAAGCCGCGCCGAGGTCAGCGTGACCACGGGCGATGACGGCGTCACGGTGATCGTCGCCGATCGAGGGCCGGGAATCCCGCCCGGGAAAATTGAAATCGCGTTTCAGCCGTTCCGCCGCCTCGAAGATTCCCGCTCACCCGAAACCGGCGGCGTCGGCCTTGGCCTCGCCATCGCGCGGGACATCGTGCGAGCCCATGGCGGCGAAATCGCGCTTGCGAACAAGCTCGAAGGCGGCCTCAGGGCGCGGGTATGGCTTCCCCGGGGGAGCGCCCCCCTGAGCGCGTCCGCAAAATGTGAAGCGGCTTCCCGATAGGACGCACGACAGAAAGACGGCGTCCCAAACTCACAGCATCGTGCCGCATCCGATGCAGGGCCGCTTCCCGCCAGCCTCTCTGAAGCAGCGCGGCGCGCTGCGGCGCCATGCCGGACCTCGATGCCGGGTCAGGTGGTTTCAAATCCCTTCAGTCCGAAGCGGCCAGACTTCGGCCAACCCTTTGGCACGGGTGAGCCCGCCCCTGCGCGGGCGCCCCGGAACTCATCCAGTTCGGTCACGACGCGGACGCGGCCCGCCGTATCGCCGAGCTTCAGGCCCGTTTCGCCACCGAACACCTGCACATCCGCGACACCGCCATCCTTGTATTTCTGAAGGCGAACGCCGCGACCGCGCGTCAGTTCATTCAACTCGGCCAGCGGGAAAACGAGCAAGCGGCGGTTTTCTCCCACGACGGCCAGCGTATCCCCCTCCGCCGGACGGCACAGCGCGGCGCGCTCGCCATCGCCGAGGTTCAGCACCTGCTTGCCCTTTCGCGTCTGCGCGACAACCTCATCCTCAGCCACAACGAAGCCGTTGCCGACGCTCGATGCCACAACGAGCTTGCGGCCCGCCTTGTGCACGAAGGCTTCAAGCAGATCGTCCGCCTCGTCGAGGTCGATCATGAGGCGCACGGGCTCGCCCTGCCCGCGCCCGCCCGGAAGCTGGCTCGCTTCGAGCGTGTAGAATTTACCGTTGGTGGCGAAGAGCACGATCTTGTCGGTCGTCTGCGCCTTGATCGCGACCTTCAGCGCGTCGTCGGTCTTGAAAGTGAGCTTGGCGAGATCGGCGTCGTGGCCCTTCAGCGCGCGTATCCAGCCCTTCTCGGACAGCACGACCGTCACCGGCTCCCTTTCGATCAGCGCTTCCTCGGCCGAAAGGTCGATGTCGGGAAGAGCCGCGGTGCCGGTCTTGCGGCGCCCGAGAGGCGTCGCCTTGCCGAACTGCTTCTTGATGTCCTTGATCTCGGCGGAAATCCTGTCCCACTGCTTTTCATCGGACCCGAGAAGATCGACAAGTCCTTCGCGCTCCTTTGTCAACGCGTCGTTCTCGGTGCGGATTTCCATCTCCTCAAGCTTTCGCAAGGATCTCAGCCGCATATTGAGGATCGCTTCGGCCTGCACGTCCGTCAGAGCGAAACGCGCGATCAACGCCGGCTTCGGCTCGTCCTCGTTGCGGATGATGCGGATCACCTCGTCGAGGTTCAGATAGGCGATGAGCAGGCCGCCCAGCACCTCAAGCCGGTGATCGATCTGCTTGAGGCGATGCTCGGAACGACGGCGCAGCACGACGCGACGGTGGTCGAGCCACTCCTGCAACACCTGCGTCAGGCCCAGCACCTGCGGCACCTGCCCCTTCGACAGCACCGTCATGTTGAGCGGAATGCGCGCCTCAAGCTCGGTCTGGCGGAAAAGTTGCTCCATGAGCAGCGCCGCGTCCACGTTTCGCGATTTCGGCTCGATGACGATGCGGATGTCCTCCGCGCTTTCGTCGTCGATGTCGCCGAGCAGCGGCAGCTTTTTCGCTTGCAGAAGGTCGGCCATCTTCTCGATGAGCCGCGACTTCTGAACGCCGTAGGGAATTTCCGTGACGACGATCTGATAGCCGCCGCGACCGGTGTCTTCGGTGTGCCAGCGCGCGCGCAGCCTGAACGAGCCGCGCCCGGTGCGGTAGGCTTCCACGAGCCCCGCCGTGTCATCGACGAGCACGCCGCCGGTCGGAAAGTCCGGCCCCGGCAGGAAGGTCAGCAGCGTCTCGACGCTCGCCTTCGGGTGCTTGATGAGATAGAGCGCCGCGTCGCAGACCTCTTCCGCATTATGCGGGGGGATCGACGTCGCCATGCCGACCGCGATGCCCGACGAGCCGTTGGCCAGAAGGTTCGGGAACGCGGCGGGAAGTACCACCGGCTCTTCTTCCTCGCCGTCGTAGGTTTCGCGGAAATCGACGGTGTCCTCGTCGATGCCGTCGAGCAGCGCCGCAGCGATCGCCGTCATGCGCGCTTCGGTGTAGCGCATCGCCGCCGCGTTATCGCCGTCGATATTGCCGAAATTGCCTTGCCCGTCGACGAGCGGGTAACGCTGGGAGAAGCTTTGCGCGAGACGCACCAGCGCGTCGTAGACCGACTGGTCGCCATGCGGGTGATATTTACCGATCACGTCGCCGACGACGCGCGCGCATTTCTTGAAGCCGCCCGCCGGATCGAGCTTCAACTGCCGCATCGCGAACAAGAGGCGGCGATGCACGGGCTTCAGCCCGTCGCGCACGTCGGGCAGCGCGCGATGCATGATGGTGGAGAGCGCGTAGGCGAGGTAGCGCTCTTCGAGCGCGTCCTTCAGCCGGATCGGCTCGATGGGTGGGTTCGCGAGAATCGTTTCGTCGGCCATGCGTCAGAGGTAGCGGGTTCGCGATGGCGGCTCAAGGGCGGAGGGCGCAGTTCCCGACGGGCTTACAATTCCAAAGGCCCATCGGCACCTGAACCGCCGATCCCCGCGCGTCGACCGGCAGGAGGCTTCGACGTGAGAAGTTGATACGCGGCTGGCTACGACACCGCGCGGACGTAGGAGCCGGGTGCGTCCTCGATGGGCGCGTAACCATTGCCGCCGGGTTCGCGCGGCGGAACCTTGTCGCCCGAAAGCGAGCCGAGCCACTTCGCGTAGTCCGGCCACCAGGAACCCGGATATTCCCTTGCCCGCGCCACGAAGGCGTCGACAGTGGGGATCGTCTTCGGATCGCCGTCCTCAAGGATCCAGTGCTGATATTTGGCCCGGCTTACAGGATTGACGACGCCCGCGATATGCCCGGATCCGGCCAGCACGAAGCGCACCGGTCCGCCGAACAGCTTCGAGCCGACGAGCAC
The DNA here is from genome assembly GCF_003992725.1 of Rhodomicrobium lacus. Lineage (NCBI taxonomy): Bacteria > Pseudomonadati > Pseudomonadota > Alphaproteobacteria > Hyphomicrobiales > Hyphomicrobiaceae > Rhodomicrobium > Rhodomicrobium lacus. The sequence continues at coordinate 79,076 of NZ_RZNF01000004.1, forward strand.
CGACTGCGCGGGCGCGATGTGATCCTCGCGCGTGGCGAGTTCGTAGATCGGGATCGTCACGCGGGAGAGGTCGAGCGGCACGCCGCCGAGCGACAGAAGCCCGCGTGCAAGCTTGTTGTCGCGATAGAATTCGCGCAGGTAGAAGCTGTGGTTCGCTGGCGGCATGCGCGTCGAATCCGCATTCCAGTACAGGAGATCGAACGGGAACGGCTGCTTGCCGAGCAGGTAATTGTTGACGATGTAAGGCCAGATCAGATCGCGCGGGCGCAGCATGTTGAACACGGCCGACATGCGCGCGCCATCGAGGAAACCGCGCTCCGCCATCACCTCGTCGAGCGCCTTCAACTGCTCGTCGTCGATGAAGACGAGAAGATCGCCGGCGTTGGTGAAATCGGTCTGCGCGGCGAGGAACGTGGCCGACGCAATACGGTCGTCGCCCGTCCCGGCCATGTAGGCGAGCGTGCTCGCGAGCAGCGTGCCGCCGACGCAATAGCCGACGGCATTGGTGCGCGGCTCGCCCGTGATGCGAAGCACGGCGTCGGTCGCGTCGAGCACGCCCTCACGCATGTAATCCTCGAACGATTTCGAGGCGAGGTTGGCGTCCGGATTCACCCAGGAGACCACAAAAACCGTGAAGCCCTGATCGACGACCCATTTGATGAACGACTTCGGCGGTGTCAGGTCGAGGATGTAATATTTGTTGATCCATGGCGGCACGATCATCAGCGGCACGCGATACACGCTCTCCGTCGACGGCGTGTACTGGATGAGCTGCATGATGTCGTTCTGATAGACCACCTTTCCGGGGGTGACGGCGAGATTCTTGCCGACCTCGAAAGCCGACATGTCGGTCTGGCGGATGCGAAGCAGTTCGCCCGACTGGTTCAGATCTTCCACAAGGTGCTGCATTCCCTCCGCAAGGTTCTGACCGCCGGTCGAGACGGTGGTGCGGATCACCTCGGGATTGGTGAAGGGGAAATTGGACGGCGAAAGCGCGGTCACGATTTGGTTCAGATAGAACTCGGCACGCTTCCTTGCGTGTCTGTCGACCGTCTCGGCGTTCTCGACGAGATCGCCCGCCCATTTGCCGGTCAGAAGATAGGCCTGCTTCAGGAAATCGAAGAACGCGTTCTCCGACCACTCCTTGTCCTTGAAGCGCGGATCGCTGGCGGCCGGCTCGATCAGCGGCTGGACCTCCTCGCCGAGAAAACGCTGATAGGTCCGGCCCCAAAGGTCGATGAGATCCTGATTGAGCTTCGCCTGAGCGGCTGCCAGCTTCTGCGGGTCGCTCATCCAGTATTGCGCGATCGGCGCGAAAATCTTGCCGATGTCCGCCATTCCGCCCGCAACCGTGAAAGCGCCCGACCGCTTGTCCCGGTCCTCGTAGATTTTCGCGACGGCCTGCCCGCTAGCCTCAAAGGCGCGAAGAAGGTTCGTCGCGAATTGCTCCGGAGACTGAAGGCCCGGCAAAGGTCTGGATGGCGCCGGAGCGCTCGCGGCTTCTCGCTTGTCGCCTTTTTGACGCTTGTCTGACATCCGTGCGTAGCTCTCCCAAACCGCAAAGTTATTCTTGCGTCCTTTTGCGCTCGTTGAATCGAGCATGGACTAATAATATAACATTCTGGCGTCGTTTGGTGAGGGGCTGAAAGCTTTTCTTCGCCCGCTGCGCTTGTCCTCCGACTAAGTGTTTACTATAGCGCTTCGCTGGCGGCTGTCCCGCCCTCGCGATAAGCGCATATCAGCCATGACTCGTCAGGTTCGATCTTAATATCGCCGCAGGAGCGCGACGAGCTTGCCCTGGATCTTCACACGGTCAGGACCGAAAATACGCGTCTCGTAGGCCGGGTTTGCGGGTTCGAGGGCGATCGATTGCCCGCGCTTGCGAAGCCGTTTCAGGGTCGCCTCCTCGTCGTCGATGAGCGCGACCACGATATCCCCGCTTTCCGCGGCGGCCGTCTTTTTCAGCACGACCGTATCGCCTTCCTGAATTCCGGCTTCGACCATGGAGTCGCCGCGCACTTCGAGCGCGAAGTGATCGCCCGTGGAAAGATATTCCGGCGGCATGACGAGGACGTGGCTGTGGTCCTCGATGGCCGAGCGCGGCACGCCCGCCGCGATACGTCCCATCACAGGAACCGATATGCCGCCGTCTTCCCGGTCGCGGATGAAAGGAGACTGCGGTGCGTCCTCGAAAGATGACCGGCGTCCTTCGATGACGGTCGGCATGAAGCCCCGCCGGCGGTCGGCCTCGAAACCCGCGCGCGCGCGCTCCGGCATCTTCATCACTTCCAGGGCGCGGGCGCGATGGGGAAGCCTGCGGATGAAGCCGCGCTCTTCCAGCGCCATGATCAGGCGATGAATGCCGGACTTGGACTTGAGATGCAGCGCCTCCTTCATTTCATCGAACGACGGCGGCACGCCGGTCGCTTCGATACGCTCATTGATGTAGAGGAGGAGTTGCTTTTGCTTCGGTGTCAGCATGGGCGGCCCGGTTGTGGCGAAGGACTGTACAAACCAAGAACACCATTAAGCGTTCTCATTAAGTTCCGCAAGGAAAAAGGGCACTTTTGGATCAGCCCTGCACAGGAGGAATCTCTAGCGACAGGAGATTTCCCAATGGCTAATTTATTCCCGGTCCCGCCGCCGTTCGACTTGTCGGACCGGTTTCCCCTTCCGGCCTGCCCGATTTCAGGCCGCATTTCTGCGTTGTTCAAACGCACTCGCCCCCACAGTCATCATATTGTGACGCACAAGAGAATCCAGCTTGCGAAGTCAGTAAGCAGAGAGTATCCGTGACAAGCGCAATTAGGTATATTTTTTATGACGATTACCAACGATCCGATCAACGATTCTGATCTTCAGGCGCCTTCGGTGAAGCTTCGGGCGAACGTGGCGCCGCGCATTAATCTGGCCTTTCAGGTCAATTCAATTCCGGCCATCGGCGAAATCGAGATCGCCAACGGAACAGAGCGCGACTTCTCGGATGTCCTGATTTCCATTTCGTCGGAACCTCCTTTTCTCAAGCCGACGACCTTCCGGCTGGATCGTCTCAACGCGGGAGGCGTCCGCTCGATCAGCCCGGTCGAGGCCGATCTCGACCCCGCTTTCCTCAACCGGCTGACCGAAGCCGCGGACGGCGAAATCCACATCTCGGCGACAGCGGGCGAGGAATCGCTGGCGACCGCGACGATCCCGTGCCGGGCGCTCGCGCCGAACGAATGGACCGGGCTTTCCACGCCGCCGGAACTCGTGGCCGCTTTCGTCCGCCCGAACGACCCGGCCGTCGAGGTGATTTTGCGCAACGCCGCCGAGAAACTTCGTCTGCATGGCAGGAACTCGGCGCTCGACGGCTATTCGGGCAACCGGAAAGGACGTTCGTGGGAGGTCGCCGAGGCGATCTGGGCTGCGCTCGTCGACGCGAAGATCGTTTACGCGTTCCCGCCCGCGAGTTTCGAGCAGGACGGGCAGAAGATCCGCCTGCCCGGCGCGATCCTTGAACGCAAGCTCGGGACATGTCTCGATCTCACGCTGCTTTACGCGGCCTGCCTGGAACAGGCCGGGCTCAATCCGCTCGTAGGCTTTTCGACGGGCCACGCCTATTGCGGTCTCTGGCTCACCCAGGAGGCTTTTTCCTCCTGTGTCGTCGACGAAGCCGAGACCGTTCGCAAACGCCTGCAACTGCAGGAAATGATCCTGATCGAGACAACGCTTCTCACGAACCATCCACCGCTGAAATTCCGGGCCGCGGTCGACAAGGCCGCGAGCTACGCGAACGAGGACGAACCGCGCCGCTTCGAACTGGTCGTCGACATCGCGCAGGCGCGCCAACGCCGAATCCGCCCGCTCGGCGTCGAGCATGACGGTGCGCAGGATGCTCTGCCCGTGACAGCGGAGGCCGGCGGATCGGTTGGGCTCGACGAACCGCCAACCTTCGTGGAGGAAGCCGTCAGGGCCGCCGAGCCGGAACAGCCGCTCGATCGGGTGGAACAATGGAAGCGGAAGCTGCTCGACCTCTCGCTTCGCAACAGGCTCCTGAATTTCAAGAGCGGGAAAAGCGCCGTCGATCTCTCCTGCCCTGACGCGGGCGCGCTGGAAGACCGGCTCGCGAGCGGCAAGGAGATAAAAATCCTCGCCAGAGCCGACGTCATGAGCGGCGACGATCCGCGCGACGCCGAAGTTTACCAGTTGAGGGCTGGCGAAGACGCAGCGAGACAGCACGCGCTCGAAGCGCTCGGGCGGGGCGACGTGCTCACCGCGCTTTCCGACGACGACCTTCAGGACCGGCTGACCGAAATCCATCATGCCGCGCGAAGCTCGCTCGAAGAAAGCGGCGCGAACAGCCTGCATCTTGCCATGGGCTTTCTGTCGTGGTCGCCTGCGGGGAAGGACCAGCGTTGTCGCGCGCCGCTGCTTCTCGTGCCGGTCCGGCTGGAGCGCCGCACCATTCGCTCGGGCTTCCGGCTCGTGCGCCATGACGACGACGCCCGCATCAATCCGACGTTGTTGCAAATGCTTCGGCAGGATTTCGGCCTCGAAATGCCGGAGTTTGAGCGCGATCTGCCGCAGGATGCGTCGGGCCTCGACGTGGCGCAGATCTGGCGCATCGCGCGGCTGCACATCAAGGACATGAAGGGGTTCGAGTTGACCGAGGAGGTCACGCTTTCGAACTTCTCTTTCGCCAAATATTTGATGTGGAAGGATCTTGTCGACCGCGCGGAGCTTCTGAAACGGAACCCCGTGGTTCGCCATCTCATCGATACGCCGAAAGACACCTATGGCGATCCCCGAGACATGCCGGAGGAACGCGCGCTCGACCGCGAGATCCACCCGAAAGACCTGTTCATGCCGCTGCTGGCGGACTCGTCGCAGACAGCCGCTGTCGTCGCCGCGTCGCGCGAGAAGGATTTCGTGCTGTTCGGCCCGCCCGGCACGGGCAAGAGCCAGACGATTGCGAACATGATCGCGCAGCTTCTCGGCGACGGGCGGTCCGTGCTGTTCGTTTCGCAGAAGACGACGGCGCTTGAGGTCGTTCGCAAGCGACTGAACGACATCGGCCTCGGCTCCTTCTGCCTCGAAGTGCATTCGGCCAAGGCGCAAAAAACCGCCGTCCTCGCTCAGCTCAAGACAGCGTGGGAATCGCGCTCCGCCGATGCCGCGCGCGAATGGGATGCTGCGACGGAGGATTTGAAAGCGCTTCGCGACCGGCTCAACGAGGTCGTCGTCGCGCTGCATCGCCGCCATGGCAACGGCCTGTCGGTGCACCGGGCTCTGGGCCGCGTCATAGCGCAACGGGACTTCGCACCGAAGGTCAAGCTCCCGTTCCCCTCCCCCGATCAGCACGACGAAGCGGAGATGCGCGCCTTGCGCGATCTCTGCCGCAGCCTGCGAACCGCCGTGCAGGCGCTTGGCACGACGCCCGCGGCGCACCCGCTGAAGGAGATCGGCCATGCCGACTGGTCCCCGGTGTGGCGTGGCGAACTGGAAACGGCGTGCGCCGCGTTCCGCAAGGCCGTGGCCGATCTGTCAAACGCGGGCGCGGTGCTCGCGAAGCATTTCGGGACGCACGAAACGGGAGACCCGCATCGCCTCTATGCGATGATCGTCTTTGCCGCGCTCGCCTTCAAACCGGAGGCACGCGACGCCGCCACGCTTGCCGGCAAGGATATGCGCGCGCTCAAACCGGCCTTCGAGGCATGGCGCAGGGACCGTGCCGCCTTCGATGCCGCGCAAGCGCGGCTCGCCAATCGTTACCGCGACGCCGTGTTCAGCCTCGACTTCGGGCGTCTGATGCAGGACTGGCGCGATGCAATCGCGGCCTCCTTCCTGACGCGGAGCGGCCGCAAGAAGCGCGTGTGGGAGGCGCTCGCACCGTTCACCGACGGCGCGCCCCCCGAGGATCTCGGCGCCGAGATCGTCGGGCTGATGGAGGTGAAGGAGGGGCGCGCCAAGGCGATGCGCCATGACGCGACGCTCGGAGCGCTTGGCCCCATCTGGCAGGGGCTCGAAACCGACCCGGCGCGCGTCGAAGCAGCCTTCGCATGGCTCGGCCAAATCTCCGAAGCAGCCGCTTCGCTTGCCACCCCGCAGCGTGACAAGGCGGGGTGGCTCGCCCTTCTCGCCGCGCTGATCCTCGATCGGCCGGACTTCATGCGCGAGGGCGGCCGCTTCGCGACGGACGCGGGGAAGACGCTGACCGCGTACAAGACGTTTCAGGCGGCGCGCAAGGAACTTGTCCGCCTCGCGCATCTCTCTGACGACTATTTCGGTCTGCCGCGCTCCGGCCATTGGCTGCGAGACGCCGCGAGCCTCGCCGAAATCTGGGCAGCGAACGCGCCGAAAAGCCAGCGCTGGTGCGACTGGCTTCGCCATGCCGCCGCCGCGCGCGCTCGCGGCCTTGCGCCGCTGACAGACGCGCTGACAGCCGGCGAGATCGAAGCGTCGGATATCGAAACGGCCTTCGAGGTCGCCTATGCACGCTGGTGGGTCGAACAGACCGTGCATCGCGACGCGCTCCTTCGCGGCTTCGTCTCGGACCAGCATGAGGACGCGATCGCGCGCTTCATCGAACTCGACCATAAGGTTTCGCAGCTTGCACGCCATGTGGTCGCCGCGCGCCTGTCGGGAGCGGTGCCCGCCCGCAACGCCTTCGGACAAGACCCCGAATTCGGCGTCCTTTCGCGGGAGATCGAAAAGCGGGCGCGGCACATGCCGCTTCGCAGCCTGTTCTCGAAGCTGCCGAACGCGCTGACGGCACTTACGCCTTGCGTGATGATGAGCCCGCTTTCCGTCGCGCAATTCCTGCCCGCCGACTCGCAGCCCTTCGATGTCGTGATCTTCGACGAGGCGTCGCAGATCCCGGTGTGGGACGCCATCGGTGCCATCGCGCGCGGCAGGCAGGTGGTCGTCGCGGGCGACCCGAAGCAGCTTCCGCCGACTTCCTTCTTCGACCGCGCGGGCAATGCCACGGAGGATGCGAGCGAGGTCGAAGACCTCGAAAGCATTCTCGACGAGTGTCTTGCCGCGAACATTCCGAGCAAGCGGCTGGCCTGGCATTATCGCAGCCGCCACGAAAGCCTGATCGCGTTCTCGAACCAAAACTATTACGACGGCGCTCTCGTCACCTTCCCGTCTCCCGTGACCGAGGATCGCGCCGTCCGTTTCGAGCATGTGCCGGACGGAATCTACGAACGCGGTTCGGGGCGCGTCAACAGAGAGGAAGCACGCGCCGTCGTGGCAGACGTAGTGCGGCGTCTTTCCGATCCGGCCTTTGCCGCCGGCGGAAGTTCGCTCGGCATCGTGACGTTCAATGGCGAGCAGCAACGGCTGATCGAAAACCTGCTCGACAAGGAGCGCCGCGAGAAGCCGGAACTCGAACGCTTTTTCAGCGAAAACGAATGGCACGAACCCGTGTTCGTGAAGAACCTCGAAAACGTGCAGGGCGACGAGCGCGACGTCATCCTGTTTTCCATCGCCTACGGCCCCGATCAGGCGGGCAAGGTTTCGGTGCAGATCAGCACACTCAACAAGGAAGGCGGCACGCGGCGGCTCAACGTGGCGATAACGCGCGCGCGCTCCGAACTCGTGGTGTTCGCGACGCTCCGGCCGGACCAGATCGACCTGTCGCGCACGAAGGCGACAGGCATCCGCGATTTCAAGCACTTTCTCGAATACGCGGAACGCGGACCGCGCGCGCTTGCCGCTGCCTCGGAGGCTCTTGGCGAGACGGAGTCGCCGTTCGAGGACGCCGTGAAGAAGGCGCTCGAAGCGAAGGGCTGGCAGGTGCATCCGCAGGTCGGCGTCTCGGGCTTCCGCATCGACCTCGGCGTCGTGCATCCCGATGCGCCGGGCCGCTATCTCGCGGGCGTGGAGTGCGATGGCGCGACCTACCATCGCTCTGCGACCGCGCGCGACCGCGACCGGCTCCGCGAGGGCGTGCTTCGCAATCTGGGCTGGCGGATCGTGCGCGTCTGGTCGACCGACTGGTGGGTCGACCCCGACAGCGCGTTCACAAATCTGCACGCGCGACTTTCCGAGCACCTCGAAGCGGACCGGCTGGCCGAGGAGGCCAAGTCGCAGGACGCACCTGCCCCCGTCGATGCGGCCCCCGCACCCGTCGAGGCGGTGCTCGCGCTCATCTCCGAAACGTCGGACGAAGGCGCCCCTTCCCTGCCCGCGCAGGCCGCCTCAGCCGATGAACCCGATTTGGTCGGAGCAAAGGAAGACGCGCCGCCGCAATCCGCGCTTTATGCGGCGCGCGCAGAGGGCGACCAATTGGCGTTCCCCATTGCCGACGGGGGCGGATATCGCGCCGCCGACCTTGCCGCAGCCGGTTTCGCGCCTGATCGCGACGGCTTCTACGAAACGTGGTATCGGCCGACACTTCGGAAAATGGTCGCTCACGTCATAGAGGCCGAAGGCCCCGTTTTCGACGATGTCCTCGTTCGCCGCATCGCGCGCGCCCACGGCTTCGACCGCGCCGCCGGTCGCATCCGCGAAACGGTGCTCGATGTGGTCGAGCGGCGCTTTCCCCGCTCCACGGAAGAGGGGCGCAAGATCTATTGGCCCGAAAATGCCGACAAGACGCAGCTGCCGCGTTTCCGCGCCGGCAGCACCGAGCTGCGCGATCACACGGACATTCCGCTGGCAGAACTTGCAGCCCTCGCGGACCGGTTTCTGGCGGACGGCGCGAAGCCCGAGGAAGCGGCCTTCATGATGGCAAGACACCTTGGAATCGGGCGTCTGCGCGAAGCCGCGCGCGAGCGTTTTCTGGCTGCGGCCCAACACGCCGCGCGCTTCCAGGGCGAACTTTCGGATTGAGGCAAGCGCGGCCTTTCATGGAAGCGGCGCGGCTTATTTCACGCTGGCGCCGCGCCTCCCGCGTGGCATAAGGGGAGCAAATCGCGCGATAGCGCATCCGAAAACTCTCGCAGCATCCCCGGTGGTCATGATCCGTCTCGAAAACATCAGCAAGCAGCATGGCAATCATCTGCTTTTCATCGAGGCGTCCGCCTCTCTCCTGAAAGGCGAGAAGGCTGGCCTTGTGGGCCCCAACGGTGCGGGCAAGTCATCGCTTTTTCGCATGATCACCGGGCAGGACGAGCCCGACGAAGGTCAGGTGGCGATCGATCGCGGCACCACCATCGGCTATTTCAATCAGGATGTCGGCGAAATGTCGGGCCATAGCGCCGTGACCGAGGTGATGAACGGAGCAGGCCCCGTCAGCGCGGTTGCGGAGGAGCTGAAGGAGCTTGAGGCCGCGATGGCCGACCCCGACCGCGCCGACGAGATGGACGCGATCATCGAGCGTTACGGCGAAGTCCTGCACACTTTCGAGGAACTCGACGGCTACGCTCTCGAAGCGCGCGCGAGAGAAGTGCTCGCCGGGCTCTCCTTCACCCAGGAGATGATGGACGGCGATGTCGGCAAGCTCTCCGGCGGGTGGAAAATGCGCGTCGCTCTCGCGCGCATTCTCCTGATGCGGCCCGACGCGATGCTTCTCGACGAGCCGAGCAACCATCTCGACCTCGAAAGTCTGATCTGGCTCGAACAGTTCCTCAAGAACTATGACGGCGCGCTCCTGATGACTTCGCACGACCGCGAGTTCATGAACCGCATCGTCAACAAGATCGTCGAAATCGACGGCGGCTCGCTTACCAGCTACTCCGGCGATTACGAATTCTACGCGCAGCAGCGCGAACTGGCCGAGAAGCAGCAGCAGGCGCAATTCGAACGCCAGCAGGCGATGCTCGCCAAGGAAATCAAGTTCATCGAGCGGTTCAAGGCGCGCGCCAGCCACGCCTCGCAGGTGCAGAGCCGCGTCAAGAAGCTCGAAAAGATCGACCGGGTGGAGCCGCCGCGGCGACAGCAGAGCGTGCAGTTCGATTTCCCGCCCGCGCCGCGCTCCGGCAACGATGTCGTGGCGCTCAAGGACATCCACAAGCGCTACGGCAGCAAGGTCATCTACGAGGGGTTCGATTTCGCGATCCGGCGCAAGGAACGCTGGTGCGTGATGGGCGTCAACGGCGCCGGCAAGTCGACGCTGCTCAAGCTCGTGGCAGGCGCGAGCGAGCCCGACAAGGGCACCGTGACCATCGGGGCGAGCGTGAAGATGGGTTACTTCGCTCAGCATGCGATGGAAACGCTCGATGGCGACGCGACCATCTTCCAGTCGCTCGAACATGCCTTCCCGCAGGCCGGACAAGGTACGCTGCGCACGCTCGCCGGCTGTTTCGGCTTTTCCGGCGACGACGTCGAAAAGAAATGCCGCGTGTTGTCGGGCGGCGAGAAGGCGCGGCTCGCAATGGCGATCATGCTGTTCGATCCGCCGAATTTCCTGGTGCTCGACGAACCGACAAACCATCTCGACATGGCGACGAAGGAGATGCTCATCAAGGCGCTCGCGCAATATGAGGGCACGATGCTTTTCGTCTCGCACGACCGGCATTTTCTCGCTGGCCTGTCCAATCGCGTGCTCGAACTGACGCCGGAAGGCGTGCACAGCTATGGTGGCGGCTACACCGAATATGTCGCGCGCACGGGCCATGAGGCGCCGGGCTTGCGCAGCTGACGCTGCCCTTTATGCGCGCCCCGGCAGCGCCGCCGGGCGCCCCCGGTTTCACGTTTGCTCGACACAATCGCGAGCTGTTTCAAGGCGATGCCGACCCGTTCCGGTGGGCATCGCCTTCTCGCAAGAAAGCGCGACGGGGCACAAACCGGCTGAAGCGCCGCCGGTGTTACGCCCGCGACGCCGCGAAAGCCTGTTCCAGATCCCAGATGAGGTCGTCCACGTCCTCGGTGCCGACGGACAGGCGGATCTGGTTCGGTTTCACGCCGGCGAGCAGTTGCTCTTCCTCGGTCAACTGCCCGTGCGTGACTGTTCCCGGGTGAACGATCAGCGATTTCGAGTCGCCCACATTGGCGAGGAACGAGAAGATCTTTACCGCCTCGATCAGTTTCTTCGCGCGCTCGAAGCCGCCCTTCACGCCGAATGTCAGAATGGATCCCGGCCCTTTCGGCAGGTATTTCCGCGCAAGCTCGTAGTGCGAGCTGCTCCTGAGGCCCGGATAATTCACCCACTCCACTTCCTCGTTGGCCTCCAGCCATTCCGCGATGGCCTGCGCGTTGCCGATCTGGCGCTCCAGCCGGAAGGACAGCGTTTCAAGCCCTTGCAGGAACAGGAACGCGTTGAACGGGCTGAGGCTCGCACCGAGGTCGCGCAGATAATGCAACCGCGCCTTGATGATGTAGGCGATGTTGCCGACGCCCGGATAATTGCCCCATTTGTCCCAATGGACGAAGCCGCTATAGGCCGGGTCCGGCGTCGTGAAGTCGGGAAACTTGCCGTTCGCCCAGTTGAAATTGCCGCCGTCCACGATGAGGCCGCCGATGCTGGTGCCGTGGCCGCCGATGAATTTCGTCGCCGAATGCACCGAGATATTCGCGCCGTGATCGAACGGGCGGAACAGATATGGCGTCGCGAAGGTATTGTCGACGATGAGCGGGATGCCATGCCGCTCGGCGATACGCGCCACGGCCTCGAAGTCGATGATGTTGATGTCGGGATTGCCGATGGTCTCGACGAAGAGCGCGCGGGTCCGCTCATTGATGGCGCGCTCGAAATTGCCGGTATCGGCGGGATCGACGAGGATCGTCTTGACGCCGTGCTTCGGCAGCGTGTTCTGAAACAGGTTGAACGAACCGCCGTAAAGCGTCTTCGCGGCGACGATCTCGTGGCCCGCATGGGTGATGTTGAGGATGGAATAGGCCGTCGCAGCCGAGCCGGAGGCGACCGAAAGCGCGCCCGTGCCTCCCTCCAGCGCCGCGATACGGTTTTCGAGCACTTCGTTCGTCGGATTGGTGATGCGCGTGTAGTCGAAGCCGAATTCCTCGACCGAACTGATGGCTTTCGCCGCCGCGAAGTCCTTGAAAACAAAGGACGTCGTCTGATAGATAGGCACCGCCCGCGCGCCGGTTGCCGGATCGGGCGTCTGGCCCGCGTGAAGCTGTTGCGTGGCAAAGCCGAATTGGCGCTCGCTCATACGTCCTCTCAGGAGAAATAGGTTTCGGGGTCGATGCGGTAGGGATCGAGGCTCGCGTCAGCGTCGATGCGAAGCGCGCTGTTGAAGACGTTGTTCACGATCATCAGCGCGCCGAACACGGTGAGGTCCACGATTTCGGCATTTGAAAAATGCGCCGCGACGCGGGCATAAAGCGCGTCGCCGATGCGGTTCGGATCTTTCGCAAGCTGCCAGCCGAAATCCCAGATCGCCTGATCGCGGGGCGCGAGGTTCAGGTTCTCCGGGTCTTCGCCCCAGCCGATGATCGCGCGTCGCATGAAGGTGGTGCAAAGCTCGCAGGCATTCGCGCGCGAGATGGCAAAGCAGAACAGCACCGCCTCGCGCTCGCCGAGGAACGGTTTCACGCGGTCGAACAGCTTGTACCATTCGAGCACGGCGTCGAGCGCGACGGGCGAATGCAGGAGCACCGCCTTCATGTTGGTGAGTGCATGGGTCTTGACGAGAACGTCGTGACGCCGCTGGATCTCGGGCGGCGCGGTTTCGAGGTCGACGGGTGGGATGCGGGACATGGCCTTTTCCTATGACTTTTTGGGTCGACAGACCTTCTCCACCGCATCGACGACGATGTCGGCGATCCGGGACAGGTCCGTGTCGGTGATGGTGAGAGGAGGCGCGAGGCAGATCGTGTCGTTCACGATGCGTGTGTAAAGGCCGCGAGCCAGGAGTTCGGCGCGCAGCCGCGATGCGAGATTGAATTCGGGTGCGAAGCGCGCCCGCGTGCGCCGGTCCGCGACCAGTTCCACGCCCGCGAGAAGGCCGAGGCCGCGCACTTCGCCAACATGCGGATGCCAGCCGAGAGCCTCGCGCAGACGGCCGAGCAGAGCCCCCCCTTGCCCGGCCGCCCGCTCGACGAGGCGCTCCTCGCCGATGATGCGCAAGGTCTCAAGCGCGACCGCGCAGGCCACAGGATGCGCGGAAGCCGTGAAGCCGTGCCACCACCGCTGGTCAGGTTCCGCGGTGTCGAGCGCATCCTTGATGCGCGCGCTGATGCCGATGCCGCCGAGCGGCACATATCCGCTGGTTATGCCCTTGGCGAATTGCACGACGTCGGGAGCGATGCCCCAGTGTTCGAGGGCGAACCATTTGCCCGTGCGGCCGAAGCCGGTGATCACCTCATCGGCGATGAACAGCACGTCGTGGCGGGAACAGATTTCGCGGATGCGCTCGAAATAGCCGTCCGGCGGCACGATGACGCCGCCCCCGCCGCCCTGTACCGGCTCCGCGATGAAGGCTGCAACCGTTTCCGGCCCTTCGCGAAGGATCGCAGCTTCGAGCAGATCCGCTGCCGCGTCGCCGTCGCCGTCGAAGCGATAGGGATAGGGCGAAGGGATATGGACAAAGCCCCGTTCTCGTGGGCCGAAACCCGCCGTGAATTCCTCCACGCCGGTGGCGCTCGCCGCGCCAATCGTCGAGCCGTGGTAGGACCACTCGCGCGCGATGATCTTCGTTTTCGCGGGCTTGCCCTCCTTCCGCCAGAACCAGCGCACGGTGCGGATGGCGGTGTCCGTCGCCTCGCTGCCGCTCGTCGTGAAGAAGAACGCCTCGATGCCGGTGGGCGCGATCTTCCTGAGCTGCTCGGCGAGCCGGATGGCCGGTTCGTGCGTGGCACCTGAATAGGCCGTAGCAAAGGCGAGCGTGGAAAGCTGGCGCGAAGCCGCTTCCACGAGTTCCCAGCGCCCATGACCAAGATGGACGTTCCACATGCCGGAGAGGCCGTCGAGATAGGCCCGCCCCTCGGTGTCGTAAAGTGTCGATCCTTCCCCTCTGCTCCAGATGATGGGGCTTTGCTGTTCGGACGGATGATGCTGGGGATGCAGAAGGTGGAGGCGGTCAGCCCCCACCCACGCGGCCGCTGTCGCGGGCCTTTTTCTTGCGCTCTCGGACATGCAGCGGCTATTCGGCGGCCGCCGCCGGAGCCGCAGCGTCGGCTAGATCCTTCTGGATGACCTCCAGCACGGCGGGCGAGCGCCACCTGAGAACGATGAACTGAAGCGCACCGATCAGCAGAAGTCCGAGGAAGACATAGGGCAGGATGTTGAGCGGGTAGTCCGGCACCGGATAAAGCACGCCGAGGACCGGCAATGTCAGGAGCAGGATCGACAGCACCGAAACCAACACATGATGGAAGCGGAGTTCACCGCGCGACCACAGGAACACCGGCGCTGCGATGGCGACGAGAATGTAAGTGGTGAGGAAGCCCAGCGTCGCGATCGTACCGAGATACGCAAACACGTCGAGCAGCCCGATACCCGCAGCGATCAGCGGCAGGGCAAGCAGCGCGGCGATGGCCGCCGAGATCGCCACGGCCACATGCGGCGTCGCGTGCGTTTCATGGGCGTCTCCCGCGCGGTTGAAGATGATGCCGTGACGCGAGAGCGAGTAGATGATGCGCGCGCCCGCGTTGATGCTGCCAAGCGCCGACGCAAAGAAGCTTGCCGCCACGCCCGCCGCGATCAGGAGGCCGAGCGGTTCGAGCCCAACGGTCGTTGCAAGAACGGACAGCGGCGCGTCGACCTTGTCGAGCCCGGTTGCGGCGCCCTGGAACGAGGCCACGAGCACGTAGCCCGTGAAGACGAAGAAGAGGCCGACGGAGAGGACCGTAACGATCACCGCGCGCGGAATGACGCGCAGCGGGTTCTTTGCCTCATGGCCGAGCACAGTTGCGCCCTCGAAGCCCACGAAGCTGAAAAAGGCGAGCACAAGGCCGAGCCGCACCTGGTCCGCCGTCACGCCATCGAGGCGAAGCTGAGCGGTATCGACGGGATTCGGCGCGCGGACGAGCCAGAGGATCGAGATCGCGAGGATGGCTATGACCGTGACGGCTTCGAGCGTGAGCGTGAGACGCGTGGACAGCTTGATGCTTCGCCATGCCACGTAGAAAGCAATCGCGACCAGAACGGCGGCGATTGCAACCGATGCGATGCGATCTGCGAAGGGGCCGAAAACGGAGTGCAGCACCACAAGGGCGTAATTCACCCCGCCCGCAACGACCGCGCCCGCAGTAAAGAGATAGGCGATGACGAGAGCCCAACCGGTGATGCTGCCCCAGAAGGCGCCAAGGCCCTGCCCCGCAAAGGTGTAGAGAGCGCCGGGCGATGCCGAGCGGCGGGAAAACGCAGTGATGTTGAACGACAGAAGCAGCAACGCGAGCGTTGCGAAAAGATAGCCGAGCCAGAGCGCGTTGCCAGCGGTCGCGAAGACGCCGAGAAACACGAAGGCCGGTGTGCCGGATGGCGCAATGATGCCGATGGCCTGAGCGACGACATCGAGAAAGGACAGGTGATCGCGCTTGAGCGACCCGCGAGGCGCGTGGGAGTCCGTAGACATGGTTCCATGCTCCGTTGACGGCAGAGAAAATTGTGCGGGGAATGGCCCCTTCCACGAGGCCCGGCGGCAGCGCTTACGCTACCGCCCCACTACACGGGTCTGCTGCTCCGGCAACGGCGGGCAGAAAGAGGGCGAAGCCGGCAAAGCCGCTCACTTCCCTCCATGGCAATGCGTAAGACATGCGCAAGGCTCCGCCCGAGTTAATCCATATAACGCTTACAGAACTTGTCATCTTTCGGCAACGAAATTCTAATACTCGCGCGCATCTCGCAAGAGATAGGGCGGTAAATTCTGGAGATCGGGATTATTCGAGGAACTTATTCCGATTTCGTCGAACTTCGCGAACTTATTGCGCCGGGCGCCGTCCGCGTACGTTCACCGAAGGCAGGCGAGGGATTTGGTTGTCGGCTCCCACCGACAACCACCCTTGGTGCGTCCTCAATAAGGCATGAAGCCGCGTGTTCCCTTCTCTCAAGCAGCTTCGCGCATGGCTGAAATATCGGACGAAGGCTCCCCGATCGGCATCAGATTGAAGCTGCGCACCAATATGTCGAGCACCTTTGGCGTCACGAAAGCGGGCAGCTTGGGCCCGATGCGGACGTTCCTTATGCCGAGGTGGAAAAGCGCCAGCAGGACGCACACCGCCTTCTGCTCGAACCATGAGAGCGTGATCGAAAGCGGCAAGTCGTTAACGCCGCATTCGAATGCGTCGGCAAGCGCGAGGGCTACCTTCACCGCCGAATAGCTGTCATTGCATTGGCCCATGTCGAGCAGGCGCGGCAGGCCGGCGACCGTGCCGTAATCGTGGCCAAGCAGACGATATTTTCCGCAGCCCAGCGTCAGGATCACGGTGTCGTCGGGAAGTTCGGCGGCGAGATCGGTGTAATAGCTGCGCTCGCCTTCGGAGCCATCGCAACCGCCGATAACCGCAAAATGGCCGATCTGCCCCGCCTTCACAGCGGCGACGACCTTGTCCGCGACACCGAGCACCGCGTCATGGCCGAAGCCAACGGTATGCCCGCGTTCCTCACGGGTGTCGGTGAAACCCGGCGCGGCAAGAGCAGCCTCGATCACGGCCGAGAAGTCGCGTCCAAAGACGTGGGCGATACCGGGCCAGCCCACCACATCGCGGGTGAAAAGACGGCCGCGATAGTCCTCCGCCGGTGGCATCAGGCAGTTGGTCGTCATGAGGATGGCGCCTGGAAACTCCGGAAATTCGCGCACCTGCTTCATCCACGCCCCGCCGAAATGCCCGGCGAGATGCTCGTGTTTCCTGAGCTCGGGATAACCATGGGCGGGCAGCATCTCGCCATGGGTGTAGACGTTGATGCCGGTGCCCGCCGTTTGATCGAGCAGCGCTTTCAGGTCCACCATGTCGTGCCCGGAAACAAGGATCGCCTTGCCGGGGATGTGGCCCATGCGCACAGCCGTCGGCGTCGGGACGCCGAAAGTGGAGCAATGCGCCCGGTCGAGCAAGGCAAGCGCGTTAACCGTCACAGCGCCGCATTCGAGGTTCAGCGCGAGCAGCGCGTCGATGTCCGCGAGCCCGTCGTCGATGGCCGCGAGCGTCTTCACGACGAACGCATCGACCGCCGGATCGGACAATCCCATCTGGCGAGCGTGATGCGCGTAAGCCGCCATGCCCTTGAGACCATAGGCAAGAAGCTCCTGAAGGCCGGTGACGTCCTCGCCAAGAGCGGCCTTGCGCGCCGTAATGCTCGAAGGTGCCGACCATTCGAGGATATCGGCCCTGGATGCGTGCGGCGGCAGGCCCGCGAACGCACCCGACGCGGCCAGCAGCGCGCGGACGCGCCCTTCGATCACGTCCGGATCGAAATTGACGTTTGTGACCGTGACGAACAGCGCATCTTCGAGGAGCGGCGCAAGACTTGTCGGGCGCGCCTCCGCCGGCGTTTCGGCGTAGCGGCTCGCAAGACGCCGCGCGGCAAGCATAAGCGCGTCCTGCAGGTCGGCGACCTCCGGTGACTTGCCGCAAACGCCTCGCGTGACGCAGCCGGTCCCCCGGTTCGTTTGTTCGCATTGATAGCAGAACATGTGTGCCCTCCTTGGCGCTGTCGGATCGGGGCGTTAAGGCCCTCGCTGACGCCAACCTAGAAGGGTTCAAAAGTCGGAACGTTGTTGCGGCGCAAACTCGCGGGACTTTACGCAGCGGGCGATGAGGAGGAATCACTGGCGTCCCCGACAGGATTCGAACCTGTGACCCCCAGATTAGGAATCTGGTGCTCTATCCTGCTGAGCTACGGGGACCGCAGGCTCATTAGAGCGCGGTTCGCTGAAAGGTCAATAGTCTTCGGGTGAGGCGGGCGAAGCCATCGCGCGTTCCCCTGCGATATCTTCGGACGCGGGCTCTTGAGCCTTGAACCCGTCGCCGCTGGCGAATCGAAACCTTCGCCACGCAAAATCGCCTACCCGGCCAGATCCGCGGCCCTGACGCGGACTCCGCTTGCATCCACGGCATCGAAAGGCGTCTTGCCCGTCACGCGCGCGGCAATTCCCACCGCGTCGGAAAGCGTCATGAAGGTGTGGCGGCCTTTCTCTTTCGCGGAAGGAAAGTCGAGCCGGCAATGCGCACCGCGGCTTTCCCTGCGCTCATGCGCGGCTGCGGCTATCAGGATCGCCGCGGCCGTCATGTTCGCAAGCGCCGGCGATGCGGGAATGCGTGAGATGTCCACCAGCGACGAGAGCGCCGTCTTCAGCGTTTCAGCGGTGCGTTCGACGCCGACATGCGCGGCCATCGCCTCGCGAAGGCGCTTCAGAAGGCGTGCTTCCTCGGCGGGCGCGACGACCGGAACGGCGATGGTTTCTGGCGCTTCGATCTCGCCCATGGCAGGCCAGTGCGGCGCATCCGCAGCGATATCTTCAGCGACGCGGGCGGCAAACACCACCGCTTCGAGGAGCGAATTCGACGCGAGCCTGTTCGCGCCGTGAAGCCCGGTACAAGCAACCTCTCCGCAAGCCCACAGCCCGGTGAGCGACGTGCGGCCACGCATGTCGGTTGAGACACCGCCCATGTGATAATGCGCTGCGGGCGCGATGGGGATCGGCTGTTTCGCGGGGTCGATGCCAGCTTCCGTGCACACGTCGTAGGCGGTCGGGAAATTGTGAGCGAGGTCGAGCGCACGCACATCGAGGAAAGCGCCGCGTCCGGCGGCGATTTCGCGATGTACGCCGCGCGCCACCACATCGCGGGGCGCAAGCTCGCCGCGCGGATCGATGGCCGGCATGAAACGCTCGCCGTCGCGGTTAACGAGACGGCCGCCATCGCCGCGAATCGCCTCTGACGCAAGCGGCGCGGGATCGCGGCTCACGTCGAACGCGGTCGGGTGAAACTGCACGAATTCGGGATCGGCGATGATGGCACCCGCCCGCGCCGCCATGGCAAGGCCGCCGCCACGCGCTTCCGCCGGGTTGGTGGTGACACGGAAAAGGTGGCCGATGCCGCCGGTTGCGAGCACGACCGCGCGGCCGGCGAGAAACGAGGCGCGTCCGTGGCCGCCGCTTCGTGTGGCGTAAAGCCCGACGATGCGGCCGTCACGCTTGACGAGTTCCACCGCTTCGACATTTTCGAGCACCGAAATCGACGGCGTCTTGGCAACTGTCGCCATCAGCGCGGCCATCACCGCCTTGCCGGCGCGGTCGCCATCGACGCGCACGATGCGGCGCGCGCTGTGGGCGGCTTCCTGCGAAAGGCGGAGCTTGCCGTCAAGCTCGCGGTCGAAGGGAACGCCATAGGAGAGAAGGTCGCGGATGCGATCGCCCGCTTCGCTCGTGACGACACGCGCCACCTCGGGATCGGTCAGACCCGCCCCTGCCGCGATGGTATCGGCGGCGTGTGCGTCCGCATGGTCGCCCGCGCCGATGGCCGCGGCGATGCCGCCCTGCGCCCAGACCGAGGACGAACCCTCGCCAAGCGGCTTTGGAGTCAGCACCGTCACGGGAAGCGGCGCAAGCCGGAGCGCCGTGAACAGTCCTGCGAGGCCGCCTCCGACAACAAGAACACGATCAGGCCCCGTCCGCCGCCGGAAAGGCAGCAGATCATTCGCGCGAGTATGGTTCATTTCGGGATGCTCCCCACCTGACAAGTCGGCGCATCCTCACCGACGAGGTTGCCGAGGGCGCCAACGGCAGGGACCGTCGGCGCTCCGACTAAAGCGGCAGCTTCACCATGCGTTCGACCGCCGCTCTCGCACGGTCCGCAACTGCCGGATCGACGGTCACCTCTACCTTCTCGTGCAGCAGGCTGTCGAGAATCTTCGGCAGCGAAATGCGCTTCATGTGCGGGCACAGATTGCACGGCCGGGTAAATTCGGTCTTCGGCGCGGCATAGGCGACGTTGTCAGCCATCGAGCATTCGGTGACGAGCACGACGCGCTTCGGCTGGCGGTCCGTCACCCATTTGATCATGCCGGCGGTCGAGCCTGTATAGTCGGCCTCCGCGATGACGTCTGGCGGGCATTCCGGGTGCGCGATGATCTTCACGCCCGGTTCCGCCTCGCGATACCCGCGAAGCTCCGCGCCCGTGAAGCGCTCGTGCACCTCACACGCGCCCTTCCAAGAGATGATCTCGACCTTCGTCTGCGTTGCGACGTAGCGAGCGAGGTATTGATCGGGAATCAGGAGCACGCGCGGGGCGCCGAGGCTTTCCACCACCTTCACGGCGTTCGCCGAGGTGCAGCAGATATCGCACTCGGCCTTCACTGCCGCGCTCGTGTTGACATAGGTGACGACCGGCACGCCCGGATAGGCAGCGCGAAGCGCGCGAACATCCTCCGGCGTGATCGACGACGCAAGCGAGCAGCCCGCCTTCGGATCGGGAATAAGCACCTTCTTTTCCGGGCACATCAGCTTCGATGTTTCGGCCATGAAGTGCACGCCGCACTGAACGATGATGTCAGCGTCGGTTTTCGCGGCTTCCTTCGCAAGCTGGAGGCTGTCGCCGAGGATATCGCCCACGCCATGGAAGATTTCCGGCGTCATGTAGTTGTGAGCGAGAACGACGGCGTTCTTAGCGCGCTTCAGGTCGCGGATCGCCTTGATGTAGGGCGCATGCGCGACCCATTCGAAGGCCGGGATCACGCGTTCCACCTTGGCATAGACAGGCTTCAGTTCGCGGATCGCTTCGCGGACGAAGGCGGCGTCGAAATGATGGCGCGCGGGTTCGATGTCGACGTCCGCGTCGAGCGCGCAAACCGGGTCCGCGCTCCTATGCCGACGGAACGGCTCCACGCCGCTATCGAGAAATACCATGCCGAAAGTCCTCCACCCCACGTCCCGTCGCCGGGAGTAATGCTCCGTTTGAGCATAAGGAGGACAGGCAAAAAATAACCCCCTCAGGTTTCTCGCCCAAGCCGATCACTCGACTCGACCTTATGCTCACTCGGACTATAAGATAAGGGGGGCGTTACGGCTTGCCAATCACTTTTTTGCGCACGAGCGCCGCAATTGCGGCCAAATGGCGTCAAAGCCTGCAAAGATGCTCGGCTTTGCGGCTCCGAATGCGGTGGTTTGACGCGAGCCTGTGCGAAAATAGCCGGGAAGATCCCGGCTATCTGCATCGATAATGGCGGATTACAACTTCACCTGATCGGTCAATCCGCCTCTGAACTTCAAGAAGAGACCGTTTTTCCGATCGATGGCGACTCAATCAGATCGGAACGGGTTCTAGAAGAACAGGAAGCCGGCGCCGAACAGTCCGCCGTTGCCCCCACAGCCACAGCCGCACCCACAGGGGTTAACGACCCTGACGTACGTCGTGGTCGTCGTGCAGCAGCTGGTAGTCGTGACAACGCGCTTCTTGTAGCAGCCAACCTTCACGATGGCGCTTGAAGCGGAGGCGTCGACGCCAGTGGTGGCAAGCGGAAGTGCAGAGGCACCGCTCGAAGCGAGGGTCGCGGCCGAAAGGGCGGCGATAGCAATGACGAGTTTTTTCATCTTATCCTCTACGGTATTACACGCACACGCAGCATCTAGGCTGCACATCATCCTATGACTTAGCGAATAACGGTTCCATTAAGCCGGATATTTCATTCGCGATAGCCTGTTTAATATATAATTTTTCTCACCTTGCTTCGCCGATAGCATCACATTCCAACAATTGCGAGAAATGCCGCACGATAATTACCGCATCTAAACGACGATTGTGACATTAGCTTCCCCCATAAGCTTACTTGAGGGGAGTCGAACTCAAGATATTTCCCGCTGCCCGGAAGGGCTCCGCGCGAGCAAAACGGGAACGGACCGATGCTCCGTGGTTTCGCCCGGCAGTCGTCCATGCGGCAACAAGAGGAGCGGGTTCGTCATGCGTATCAGAGGATCGATTATCACCGGTGTCGTTTTCGGTTTGGCAGCATTGGCCGCGCCTGCGGCATCAGGGTCTGCGCCAAGCTTGGGCGCCTCGGTCACGACACCACCCGTTGGCGTTGCGGACGCGGCTACCCTCGTCAGAGGCGGCGGCTTCGGCGGAGGCCCTGGCATGGCAGGCGGAGGCTTCCGCGGTGGTGGCGGGGGCGGCTTCGGCGGAGGCCCCGGCATGGCAGGCGGCGGCTTCCGCGGCGGAGGCGGGGGCTTCGGCGGAGGCCCCGCGTTTCGCGGAGGCGGACCGGGCGGCGGACCGCGGTTCGGCGGACCGGGTATCGCTGGCCCGCGATATGGAGGACCGGGACCGGCGGCCCGCAACCCCGGATTTGCGGGGCCGCGTTACGGCGCCCCTCCCCGCTTCGGATCGAAGGGCACCATCGGTGGCGGTCCGCGTTGGGCCGATCCCGGTCCTCGCTATAGCCGTAATTACGGGAGACGCGGCGGATATTGGCGGGGCGGCCGTTGGTATTGGTACGGTGCGCCGCTGGTCGGGCTCGGCGTCTACGGCTATGGCAGCAGTTGCTACAACAACTGCCTCGCGGCGGGTTACGGCCCGGCCTATTGCTCGACCTATTCGTCCGACTTCTGTTACTGATTTTGGACACCCTTGTTCTTCGGCGGCTTGCGAAGAACTCCCCTCGACCGTGATCCAACAAATCTGAAGGAAAGGCTGCCGCACCGGCAGCCTTTTTTTGCGAGCGCCCTGCAATTGCGGCGAGTTACAATTTTTGACGAAATTCTTTATAAGCTCTGCCATCGGCGATTATACTCTATCGTTCAGATAAGCCTGACGGCCATGCCGTTCGTGCGTCTGACGTCGCGCTTATTGCCCGATGTCTGGGGCGCGGGGCATCTCCGGGACGGAAGAGGGACTGAAATGACCTTGAGAAGAACTGTTATCGCGGCGTTCGCTGCAGTTGGTCTGTGCGCGGGCGGCGCGGTTGCCTCCCCCATCGAAGGGGGAGCACCAGCAGCGATCGCGAAAAACGGAGCGAGCACGTTCACCTTGATCAGTGGACATCACGGACATGGAGGAGGCAAAGGAGGCTTCGGCGGTGGCGGCGGGTTTCGCGGCGGCCATTTCGGCGGTTTTCGTCCGGGCGGTCAACCGCCCGCGTTCAGGATCGCGCCGTCACATAGGCCGCCAAGCGGATATCCCGGCTCTTTCAAGCCTCACAGACAGCCCAATTTCTCCGGCATACCGCACAACAAGCCTTACCCCGGATTCCGCCCCCCTCTCGGGAAGCGGTATTATGGCGGGAAACCACCGTTTGCGGGCGGCAAGCATCCGCCTCACGCGGGAAATTGGCATCACCGTCGCCGGTATTGGCGCAACGGGCGCTGGTACTGGTACGGCGCGCCCCTGATCGGGTATGGCGCCTACAGCGCCTATGACAGCTGCTACTGGAGCTGCATCAACGACGGTTACGGCCCGGCCTATTGCACGAATTACGCAACGAATTATTGCGATTGATGCCGAATTGAAGAGGGCCGCCATCGGCCGCCTTCACGCTGCTGACTAAGCTCCCGCCTCGGCGGGAGCTTTTTGATTCAGGGGGCCATGCCGAAGAAACCGATTCCCCCAACAGACCGTGTCCGGCATGGTAAGCATCGAGAGGCTGGTCTCGAAGGACCACCTTCTGAGGAAGATCGAAGCGGCGGGCGACTTTCATCCGCGATCCGGTTTATTGCGCTGGCCGAGGCGCGCGAAAAAACCGACAGCCACCGCCTCACGAGCCTGCGACAGAGCGTCAACAAGCGCCGCAAGGAAACGGTCGAGCGCCTCTTCGCCGACGCCAGCCCGCCGATCCGGCGACTGACAAAGTCCGTTTTCCTCAATACTGACGCTCGAAAGCGCGCAGATAGCCGGTGTTGAAGCGCGCGAGAATGTTGTCCTGAACGCTCGCGTCTGAATCCCAACGATAGCGGAACGGCAGATCCTCATCGTACGGATACT
This sequence comes from Rhodomicrobium lacus, assembly GCF_003992725.1. Lineage (NCBI taxonomy): Bacteria > Pseudomonadati > Pseudomonadota > Alphaproteobacteria > Hyphomicrobiales > Hyphomicrobiaceae > Rhodomicrobium > Rhodomicrobium lacus. The sequence continues at coordinate 102,815 of NZ_RZNF01000004.1, forward strand.
GGCTGTAATGATATCTGCCGAAGCAGCCGCCTTGCGCGCATGGGCTGACGCGATAGCAGTTATAGGCGCACCAGTTCGAGAACAGGTCGCCGCGTCCATGATGACGCCCGGTGTCCGACACGCGGATCGTCTGGGTGGGCGCGGCGGCCGGGGGGGCATCGAACGCTGGGAACGATTGGGCCTTGGCGGCGACAAACATCGAAGCAGCAACGCAAAACAAGATTGACGCTCTCATGGCTTTCGATCCTGGTTGACGGTATGGCTTGGCAGTATGATCTGCAAAAGTGGACGCCCCATTTACGTGGGACCGCGACCCAGCAACCCAAGGTTGAGCGCGCATCGAGGCGGCCGGGGTAACATCAAGTTCATGCCGAACCTGAAGAAGCGCTCGGCCTTCTCGCCCTGGCTTTACCGCCAGAGAAACGCGTTCGAGCCGCGCCCTGACAACCCGTGACGACAAGCGGCGACAATTTTCTCGGCTCCGTCAAGCTTGCGTCAGTCCGGATATGGCTGCGAAGTTACGAATCGGCGACCCGGAATCGTGGTGTTGCCGGTGGTCCTGTTGATCCCGACATGTGCTCGCAAGCGTGCCGCAAACGGATGCGAATGTCGGCATCGGACCAGTCGATAGGGGCTTCCACCGGACAAGGATCATGACCACGCTCTCAAGCGAAGAAATCGATCGCTACAAGCGCCACCTGCTTGTCAAGGATATCGGTGGCCAAGGTCAGCAACGCCTCAAGGCGGCGCGCGTGCTGGTCGTGGGAGCGGGCGGTCTCGGCTCACCGCTCCTGATGTACCTCGCGGCGGCGGGCGTCGGCACGCTCGGCATCATCGATGACGACCGCGTTTCGCTCGACAATCTTCAACGGCAGGTCGCCTATCGCACCGAGGACGTCGGCAAGCCCAAGGTAGAGCGCGCCGCATCGCTTTTGCGTTCGCTCAACCCGCATGTCGAGGTCGAGGCTATGCCGTTTCGCCTCACCTCTGAAAACGCGCTTTCGGTTGTCTCGCGTTACGACATCGTGGCGGATGGCTCGGACAATTTCGCGACGCGCTATCTGGTGAACGACGCCTGTTATTTCGCGCGAAAGCCGCTCGTCTTCGCCGCACTCGGCCAAATGGAAGGGTATCTCTCGACCTTCCGCGCCTTCGAGACGGACGAGAGGGGGACGCCGCGCCCGAGCTATCGCGACCTCTTCCCCGAGCCGCCTGCACCGGGCGAAATACCGAATTGCGAGGAAGCGGGCGTGCTTGGCCCCGTGGCGGGCGTGATCGGCACCTTGCAGGCCGTGGAGGTGGCGAAGGTGATCCTCGGCCTCGAAGGCACGCTTGTGGGCAGGCTCCTCATCTATGACGCGCTCGCGTGCAGATTCCAAACCATCGCGTTGAAGTGGGACGCGAATAATCCGCTGACCGGGCTCCGTCCAACCATCCGCGACCTGTCGGTTCACGCCGCCGGCGCTTCCGGTTAGGCGCGTGATCGCCTTTGTTTTGCCTCACTTTCGGACGGGATTCGCGCCATCACCCTTTCGGGCCGTCCGCCGTCTTCCCGCAAGGTCCGATGTTTATAGAACGGGTGACATTGCGGGGGGCGGCCTGAAAAGCACCGTTTCGGCCCATTTTCCGACCATGCTCGACTGGAGACTTTGCGATGAGACGCCTTTTATCCCGAACGATGATTGCGAGCCTCCTCGTCGCGGCGGGCGCGAGCAGCGCTTCGGCGGCTTCGTGCTCCACGTCGAGCGCGGGGTTCGACCGCTGGTTGTCGCAGTTCAAGGCAGAGGCGCGAAGCCAGGGCATTTCCCCGCGCGCGCTCTCGGCTCTCGATGGCGTGACCTTCGACCAGAGCGTCATCAGCAAGGATCGCGGCCAGAGCGTGTTTTCGCAAACTTTCCTCGAATTTTCCGACCGGATGGCCGCGAAATACAGAATCGATAAGGCGCGCCAGCTCATCGGTGGCAAGTACAAGCGGGAGTTCGAGCGGGCGGAACGTGAGTTCGGCGTGCCAGGTGCGGTCATCAGCGCGTTCTGGGCGCTCGAAACCGATTTCGGCGCAAACAACGGAAACATGGAAACGGTGCGTTCTCTGGCAACGCTCGCTTATGACTGCCGTCGGCCCGAGAAGTTCCGCGAAGAGCTGATCGACGTGCTGAAGATCATCGACCGCGGAGACCTTACCCCGAGCGAAATGCGCGGGCCATGGGCGGGCGAGCTTGGCCAGACGCAGTTCGTTCCCTCGGTCTATCTCAAATACGGCATCGATTACGACGGCGACGGCCACTCGGACCTCATCCGCAGCGCGCCGGACGTGATCGGCTCCTCGGCGAACTATCTCAAGGCGCTCGGCTGGCGGCGCGGCGAGCCGTGGCTCAAGGAAGTGCGCGTGCCGGAAAGCATGGACTGGAGCCAGGCGGATCTCACCATCCAGCATCCGCTCAGCGAGTGGCAGCGCATGGGTGTGCAGATTGCGGACGGCGAACGCCTCTCCGGCGACCGCCCCGCTTCGTTGCTGCTCCCAATGGGACGCAACGGGCCTGCCTTCCTCGCCTTCGACAATTTCAAGGTATTCCTCGAATGGAACCAGTCGCTCATCTACTCGACGACGGTGGCCTATCTCGCGACCCGCATCGATGGCGCGCCGCCGGTTTCGCGCGGGCGCGGCGTGGCGCCGTTCGGCTATGAGCAGACGAAGGAATTGCAGACCCTGCTTCGCGCCAAGGGCTATGACGTCGGCGAAGTGGACGGCAAGCTCGGCCTTCTCACGCGCGCAAGCATCAAGAAGGTGCAGCAGAAGTTCGGCCTGCCCGCCGACTCGTACCCCAGTCCCGAGTTGGTTTCCCGGCTGCGCGGACGATAGGCAAAGGCGGGGCTCACAAGGCGGGTCTCACGGGCCCGACCGCCTATCCAGGCCGTTTTCGACAGGGGTCGAGGCGTCGAACACCGGATCGAACAGCTTCAGCCCCAAAACCATCGATAGGCGCGGTTGACCTCGATCTCGCGCACGAACTGGCACGCCGAAAAGATAGCCGATGAACAGGCCTTGAACATTCAAGACCGGGTCGGGCGCGAGCCTCCAGTCATCGGCGCATTGAAGACCTGGGACCCGATCGCGAACGAAGCGAGAAGGCGCCGCCGCTTCGATCTTCCTCAAAAGCGGTCCTTCGGGACAAGCCTGTCGATACGCGCCATCTCAAGCACGGCCTGTCGAGAAATCGGTTTTTCAGCGTGCCCGCCGAATCACAAAGCTCCCGCCGAGGCGAGAGCTTTGCAGCAGTCGAGCCGGGGAACGCCCGGCTTTGCTATACCAATCACAGCGCCCACGGAGCGACGCCGTGCCGCCCGGCTACTCGGCAGCGGTGGCGGCAATCGCACCATGACAATGCTTGTACTTCTTGCCCGATCCGCATGGGCAGAGCGCGTTGCGCGCCACCTTGCCCCACGTCGCCGGGTTGTTCGGATCGAGTGCAGGCGCCTTTCCGCCACCGCGAGGGGCCGACGCTTTCGCTGCCGCGGGCGCTGACGGCTTAGCCCCCTGCTTCGCGGCCGCGCGGCGTTCCTGCCTCGACTGCGGCGCTGCTTCGGCTTCGCTCTCGGATATGTCTGCGCCCGTGATCGGATCGGCGCGGAACATCTGAAGCTCGGGAAGCTCGCTCTGCGCATAGTCTTCCGGCTGCGCGAGCTGAACGTGCATGAGTTGGCCGGTCACATCGCGACGAAGGCGCGACAGCATGCTTTCGAAGATCTGGAAGGCTTCGCCCTTGTACTCGTGAAGCGGATCGCGCTGGGCGTAGCCGCGCAGGCCGACAGCCTGACGCAGATGCTCAAGGCTGACGATATGCTCGCGCCAGAGATGATCGAGCGTCTGCAAAAGGATCGCCTTCTCGATCTGCCGCATGGTCTCGGGGCCGACCTCCGACGCCTTGCGCGCAGCAGCCGCATCGGCCTTCGCGAGAAGCCGCTCCTCGATCTCCTGTTCCGCAATCCCTTCCTCGGCGGCCCACTCTTCGACCGGCACATCGATGCCGAAGACCGCGTTGAATTCCTCGCGCAGGCCTTTCACGTCCCACTGCTCGACGAAAGCCTTCGCCGGGATGTGCGTCGTCACGAGATCCTGAACGACTTCGCGGCGCATGTCGGCCACGGTCTCTTCCACCGTGTCTTCCTGCATCAGGTCGATGCGCTGCTCGAACACCACCTTGCGCTGGTCGTTCATCACGTCGTCGTATTTCAGAACGTTCTTGCGCATGTCGAAGTTGCGCGCTTCGACCTTCTGCTGTGCCTTTTCCAGCGCGCGGTTGATCCACGGATGCGCGATAGCTTCGTCTTCCTTGATGCCGAGCTTCCGCAGCATGAAATCCATGCGGTCGGTGCCGAAGATGCGCATCAGGTCGTCTTCGAGCGAGAGATAGAACCGCGAGGCGCCGGGATCGCCCTGGCGGCCCGAACGGCCGCGAAGCTGATTGTCGATGCGGCGGCTTTCGTGGCGTTCGGTTCCGAGCACGTAGAGGCCGCCGGCGGCGAGCGCCTGCTCTTTCTTGGTCTCGATGTCGGCGGCGATCCTGTCGCGCTCCACCTTGATTTCTTCCGGCGTCGGCTCGACGCCGGCCGCGCGCTTCTCGGCGATCCAGGCGGCGATCTGCATGTCGGCGTTGCCGCCGAGCTGGATATCCGTACCGCGGCCCGCCATGTTGGTCGCGATGGTCACCGCCCCCGGCATGCCCGCCTGCGCGATGATGAAAGCTTCCTGTTCGTGGTAACGGGCGTTCAACACCTGATGCGGCACGCCGAGCGGCTTCAGCATCTCGGAGAGCGTTTCCGACTTCTCGATTGAGGTGGTGCCGACAAGGATCGGCTGACCGCGCTTCGCGCAGTCCTGGATCAACCGGATGATGGCGCGATATTTCTCCGCTGCGGTGCGGTACACCTCGTCGTCCGAATCGATGCGGCGCATGGCGCGGTTGGTCGGGATCTCGATGGTCTCCAGACCGTAGATGTCGAGAAACTCCGCCGCTTCCGTGATGGCCGTGCCGGTCATGCCCGCCAGCTTTTCATAGAGGCGGAAGTAATTCTGGAAGGTGATCGAGGCGAGCGTCTGGTTTTCCGGCTGGACGTCCACGCCTTCCTTGGCTTCGAGCGCCTGATGCAGACCTTCCGAATAGCGGCGGCCTTCCATCATGCGGCCCGTGAACTCGTCCACGATAACGACCTGCCCCTTGCGGACGATATAATTGCGGTCCTTGAGGAACAACTTGTGCGCCTTCAGCGCCTGGTTGACGTGATGGACGATCGTCACGTTCTCGGCGTCGTAGAAGGTGGAGTCCGGCTCGATGAAGCCGGCTTCCTGCAGAAGCTCCTCGATGCGCTGGTTGCCCTCTTCACTGAAGGTCACCGTGCGCTGCTTCTCGTCGAGTTCGTAATGCTCCTTGCCGAGCTTCGGAATGATCTTGTCGATGCTGATGTAAAGGTCCGACTTGTCCTCGATCGCGCCGGAAATGATGAGCGGCGTGCGCGCCTCGTCGATCAGGATCGAGTCCACTTCGTCGACGATGGCGAAGGCGTGTCCCTGAAGCTCCGGCGGACGGCCGCCGAACTGCACCATCTCGTCGATGGAGTACTTCATGTTGTCGCGGAGGTAATCGAAGCCGAACTCGTTGTTCGTGCCGTAGGTGATGTCGCAGGCATAGGCCGCGCGGCGTTCGGCATCGTCAAGCTCGTGGGTGATACAACCAACGGTCAGGCCGAGGAAGCGGTAGATCTGCCCCATCCAGTCGGAGTCGCGTTTGGCAAGATAATCGTTAACCGTGACGACATGCACGCCGCGTCCCGGCAGCGCGTTGAGATAGGCCGCGAGCGTGGCAACGAGCGTCTTGCCTTCGCCGGTCTTCATCTCGGCGATCTTGCCTGAATGAAGCACCATGCCGCCGATGAGCTGAACGTCGAAGTGCCGCTGGCCGAGCGTGCGCTTTGCAGCTTCCCTCACCGTGGCGAAGGCTTCGGGCAGGAGCTTGTCGAGGTCTTCGCCGTTCGCGAGCCTCTCGCGGAATTCCACGGTTTTCGCGCGCAGTTCGTCATCCGAAAGCGCCTGGAACTTAGGTTCCAGCGCATTGACCGGCGCGACCCTCGATTGAAAACTCTTCAGGCGCCTGTCGTTGGAACTGCCGAAGATCTTGGTTGCGAGCGCTCCAAGAGAAACCATGTTGCCGAGCCTCACTGCCTCGCCAGGAAAATGCAGTCCGGAGATGAAGGGACCGCTGCCAGAGCGCCTTTTCTTTTGGCGGTAGCTTTCTTACGGGCTGTTTGCAAAATTGACCGGGAGAAGTGGCTCTTCTCCTCATGGCACGAGAAATAAGCAGACGCGGCGACGCTGTCAACGCGCCGCGACGGCCTGTCCAATGGTTGCGAGCGCGGTTCGCTTTGCCGTCAAGCCCGCCCCGGGCCCTGCCGCGCCGATCCCGTTCAGGATGCGGGGCGCCGTGCGAAGGCGAGAGCGACGCCGAAGGCCACCATCATCGACCCGCTCACGCGGTTGATCCATCGCGACGCGCGTCCTCCCTGCGCGAGGCGCCCGATGCGCGAACCGAGCAGGGCATAGATCGCAATCGCCGGAACTTCGAGGATCAGGAAGATCACGCCGACGAAGAGGAAGCTTCGCCAATAATCGCTCTGGTCCACGAACTGCGGCAGGAAAGCCGTGAAGATGAGCATGGCCTTCGGATTGGTTGCCGCGACGAGAAATTCCTGCCTAAGGAAGCTGCCGGGAGCTTGCGCCCTGCCGTTTGGTTCGGCGAGCGTGTCGAAACCCTTGGCGATGATGAGCCGCGCGCCGATCCAGACGAGGTAGGCCGCGCCGAGAAGCTTCACCGCCGTGAATGCCGCCTCCGACGCCATCAGGAGCGCTCCCATGCCAGCAGCCGTGATCGCGATCATGACGGCGAAGGCGACGAGCCTCCCCGGCGCGGCGGCGATCGCGGGCATCACGCCGTGGCGCGCGCCGATGGTGAGCGAAAGGAGGTTGTTCGGCCCGAACGCCATGTTGAGCGCGAAGCAGGCCGGGAGGAAAATGGCAAACGAAGTCGACATTGGAAATCCACCGGAAGGGCGCGCCAAACGGAGCGTGCCTGTTAATCGGGCAACCTAAACCCGCCGCCAGGCATGCTCAAGGCCGGTCTGCGCCACGTCCCGTGGTTTTGTTTTATCGTGATCCTTGTCGCAAGCCAGCGGCCGATTTTTGCGGAAGGCGCGGCTTCGCCGTGGCCGTCGCCCGAAATCGCCGCCTCAAGCCTGCGCTGCCTGGCCTAGAGCCAGTCCTGAAGGATGGGCACGAGCGGCAGGTCGGCGGCGGGCATGGGATAATCGCGCAGCTTGTCGCGGCGCACCCATGCGAGCGTCTGACCTTCGAGCGGGCGAATTATGCCGTTCCAGTTCCGGCAGATATAGAGCGGCATGAGAAGATGGAACGTCTCGTAAGAGTGGCTCGCGAAGGTGAGCGGCGCAAGGCAGCGCTGCGGCACCTCGATGCCGAGTTCTTCCTTCAACTCGCGGATGAGCGCCGCCTCGGGAAGCTCTCCCGGCTCTATCTTGCCGCCGGGGAACTCCCAAAGCCCGCCCATCGGCTTGTGCGCGGGGCGCTGCGCGAGCAGCACGCGGTTGTCGGCGTCGATCAGCGCCACGGCCACACACGTCACAAGCTTGAGCCCCGGCGCGGGGGCGGCGTCAGCTCCGGTAGTCGGCATTGATGCGGATGTAGTCATAGGTGAGGTCCGAAGCCCATACGGTTGCGCGCCCCTGCCCGCCCGCGCCGCAATCGACGCGGATCTCGATTTCGCCGCGCTTCATATAGGCCGAACCCAGCTCCTCTTTGTAATCGGGGTCGCGCAAGCCTTCCTTCGCCACCTGAATGTCGCCGAACCAGATCGACAGCCGGTCGCGGTCCGCCGCTTCGCCCGAACGGCCTACGGCGGCGACGATGCGGCCCCAGTTCGCGTCCTCGCCCGCAACCGCAGTCTTCACGAGCGGTGAATTGCCGATGGTCATGGCAATGCGATGCGCGGCTTCATCCGATTCCGCCCCCTCGACATGGATGGTCATCAGCTTGGAGATGCCCTCGCCATCCTTAACAACCTGAATGGCAAGGTCGTGAAGGAGCGAGAGAAGCGCCGCCGAAAACGCCGCCGCTTCCGGGTCGTCCGGCCCCGCGATCTTCGGCGCGCCCTTGGCCGCCGCCTCACCCGTCGCGAAGATGAGAAGCGTGTCGCTTGTCGACGTGTCGCCATCGACCGTCACGGCGTTGAACGTCGTCTTCACGTGGCGGCGCAGAAGCTCCGTCAGCACGTGGCCTTCGACGGCCGCATCGGTGACGATAAAGGACAGCATCGTCGCCATGTCGGGCTGGATCATGCCCGAGCCCTTGGCAATGCCGTTGAGCGTGACCGGCACATTGTCGACGAAGGCGCGGCGCGTGGCCACCTTCGGATAGGTGTCGGTGGTCATGATCGCGCGCGCGGCATCGTGCCAGAGGTCTTCCTTCGCCTCGCCCGCCATCTTCGAAAGCACGTGGCTGAACTTCGTGGCGTCGAGCGGCTCGCCGATGACGCCCGTGGAGGCAATGAACACGCGCTCCGCCTCGAAGCCGCCTGCTTCGCCCGCGAACGCCGCCGTGGCTTCCACCGCATCGCGGCCGCGCTGCCCCGTGAACGCATTCGCGTTGCCGGAATTGACGACGAGCGCGCGGGCGCTTGCATGCTGAAGCTGCTCGCGGCACCAGTCGACCGCCGCCGAAGACGTCTTCGACCGCGTCAGCACCCCGCCCACCTGCGTCCCTTCCGGGAACAGCATGAGAAGCACGTCGGTGCGGTTCGCATATTTGATGCCCGCCTCCGCGACCGCGATCTTCACGCCCGCGATCGGCGGCAGGGGCACGAGTTCGCCGGGCGCGAACGGCGAAACCTTTGTGATACTCGCCATGAACCCGGCTCCTTTCGTTGGCTGCTACTTCTGCTGCGTCGGCGTTTCGATCGCGGCGGCCTTGGCGTCTTCGTCGATGGCCTTCTTCAGCTCCGGATCGACGATGTCCACCTTAGCGGATGAACGCAGTTTCTGCACTGTTTCGCGAAGCTGGTTCTGAACGAGCGAGGCGACGATCTGGTCCTTCACCTCGTCGAAGCTCGGCACGGGCCGGTTGCGCTTGTCCTCGACCTTGATCACGTGCCAGCCGAACTCGGACTGCACGGGCTCGGAAATCTGGCCGGGCTGAAGCGAGAACGCGGCGTCCTCGAACACCTTCACCATCTGGCCCTTGGAGAAATAACCGAGATCGCCTCCGGTGTTCGCGCTGGGGCCATCGGCGCTTTTCTTGGCCAGTTCGTTGAAGTCCGCGCCGCCCTTGAGCTGCTTCACGAGATCTTCGGCCTCTTCCTTCGTCTTGACGAGGATGTGGCGCGCACGCACTTCCGGCTCCGGCTTCAGCTTGGCGATCTGCTCGTCGTAGGCGGCCTTGGCTTGCGCGTCCGTGACCGCATCGCGGACCTTCTTCTCATAGAAGGTGTCGCGCAGCGCACGCAGCTTGTAATAAGCCGCCCGCTCCTCGAAATCCTTGGCGGCGTCGAGCTTGTCCTTCGTCGCCTCGTTGGCGAAAAGATGCGCCTCGACGAGATATTCGACCAGCACGCGACGGCGGCTTTCCGCCGGAAGCCCGGCGATTTCCGCCCCGACCTCGGCTTCCGCGAAGGCGATCTCGGCTTCCGTGATGTCAGTTCCGTTGACGCGCGCGACCGGAGCCGCCTGCGCCATCTGCGCGCCGAATGCCAGCATCGCCGCACTCAGTAAAATCCTTGCATTCACGATGGAAACTCCTCGCCCTTAGGGAAACGTCGAACCGTTGTCTTTGCAGCGACTTATGTTTTTCGCCGCTTTTAAGACCCGTCGCTCTCGATGGGAAGCACGATCTTGCGGTTATTAAGGCGTTTCAATCTTCCTGCGAGTCCGCCACGCCTCGTGCATCGTGCCTTAAATAGGCTAAGCCTACGGCGGAACAAGCTTTTTCTGGAATGGTTCTGCTTTCTGACTATCAGCACGGCTCCGCGCGACAAGCCATCCAAGATTTCCGACGCGCTTCCGATGCCCTTTCAGGAGGCACCGCCCAATGGCGAAGACGAAAACCAACGGCGATTACACGAGCATAGCCTACGGGCAGGAAAAGGTCCTGCGGGGCGAGGGAGGCGAAACCCATCAGGTTGCGGGCGGCGACGTACCCGTGCTGACGACGCAGCAAGGCGTGCCCGTCGCGGACGACCAGAACTCGCTGAAGATCGGCGCGCGCGGCCCGACCGCGCTCGAAGATTTCCACTTCCGCGAAAAGATTTTTCATTTCGACCACGAGCGCATCCCGGAGCGGGTGGTGCACGCGCGAGGTTACGGCGCCCACGGCTATTTCGAGACGACGGCTTCGCTCGCGGACGTCACACGCGCCGACATCTTCCAGCGCGTCGGCGAAAAGACGCCCGCCTTCGTGCGCTTTTCCACCGTCGCGGGCGCGAAAGGCTCGTTCGACCTCGCCCGCGACGTGCGCGGCTTCGCGGTGAAACTCTACACGAAGGAAGGCAACTGGGACATCGTCGGCAACAATATCCCGGTCTTCTTCATTCAGGACGCGATCAAGTTCCCCGACTTCGTGCATTCGGTGAAGGAAGCGCCGGACCGCGCCTTTCCGCAGGCGGCCTCGGCGCATGACAATTTCTGGGACTTCATCTCGCTGAGCCCTGAAAGCATGCATATGATCATGTGGGTGATGAGCGACCGCGCAATCCCGCGCTCCTTCCGCTTCATGGAGGGCTTCGGCGTTCACACCTTCCGCTTCGTGAACGCGGAGGGCAAATCAACCTTCGTGAAGTTTCACTGGAAGCCGAAGCTTGGGCTGCAATCCGTGGTCTGGAACGAGGCCGTCAAGATCAACGGCGCCGATCCGGACTTCCACCGCCGCGACCTGTGGGACGCGATCGAGAGCGGCAACTTTCCCGAATGGGAACTCGGCGTGCAGCTTTTCGATGACGCCTTCGCCGACAAATTCGCCTTCGATGTCCTCGACGCAACGAAAATCATCCCGGAAGAGGAAGTGCCGATCCGCGTCGTCGGCCGTCTCGTGCTCGACCGCATGCCGGACAATTTCTTCGCGGAGACGGAGCAGGTTGCCTTCTGCACGCAGAACATCGTGCCGGGCGTGGACTTCACCAACGACCCGCTGCTTCAGGGCCGCAATTTCTCCTATCTCGATACGCAATTGAAGCGGCTCGGCTCGCCGAACTTCACGTTCCTGCCGATCAATGCGCCGAAATGCCCGTTTGCGACACTCCAGCAGGACGGCCACATGACGATGCGCAATCCGAAGGGCCGCGTGAATTACGAGCCGAACTCCTGGGGCGGCGAGCAGGGCGGCCCACGCGAATCGCCGGAAAAAGGCTTCAAGAGCTTTCCCGAAGAGGTGGCCGGGCAGAAGCGCCGACTCCGCGCGGAGTCGTTCGCCGATCACTACAGTCAGGCGCGGCAGTTCTACATCAGCCAGACCGAGATCGAGAAACAGCACATCGCCGACGCGATCACGTTCGAACTGTCGAAGGTTGAGACGCCCGCAATCCGCAGCCGCGTCGTCTCGCACCTTCTCAACATCGACGGCGAGCTTGCGAAAAAGGTGGCGACCGCGATCCGCCTGAAGGACTTGCCGAAGGCAGCCGACGCTGCCCGTCCCACGCGCACCGACCTGAAGGAGAGCCTCGCCCTGAGCATCGTGAAGAACGGCCCGAAGCGCTTCGAGGGGCGCAAGCTCGGCATCCTCGTCACCGATGGCGTGGACGCGAATGCGCTCGCCGATCTGAAGAAGAGCTTCGCGGCAGAAAAGGCGCTCGTCGAGATAATCGCCCCGGAGGTGGGCGGAGTGAGCGCCGGCGACGGCACTTGGATCGAGGCGAAGCAGCGGCTCGACGGCGCGCCATCGGTGCTTTACGACGCGGTCGCGATCCTCGCCTCGGCGGAGGGCGGCACGCAACTTGCGCATCACCCATCGGCGCGCGACTTCGTGGCCGACGCCTTCGCGCATCAGAAGTTCATCGGCTGGCACGGCAATGTCGCCCCCCTCTTCGCCAAGGCGGGCATCGCCGACGAACTTGACGGCGGCGTGGTGCAACTCAAGGGGCCGGACGATGCACGCGTGTTCGCCGAGCGCTGCGCGGGCTTGCGCTTCTGGCCGCGCGCCGAGAAGTTCAAGGCCGGTTCGAGCAAGCCCGCTGCCACGGCCACCGCGCCGAAGAAAAACGGCAACGGCGGGAAGAAGAACGGGAATGGCGGAGGCAAGCCGCAATAACGACAAAGCACGTGGCGGTGCCGCGCGGTGCTAAGCCGCTCTTCAAATCAAGGGTGCCGCGCGAGAAACGCCTCGATCGCGCGCGCCGTCTCCTCGGGCTTCTCTTCCTGGGGCATGTGCCCGCATTTCGAGAACATCACGAGTTCCGCCGTCGGAATATCGGCCTTCAGCCGCTGCCCGAAGACTGACGGCACGACCTTATCCTCATCGCACCACATCACGAGCGTAGGCACGCGGATCGTCTGATAGCTCAGCGCGATTTCATCGATGTTCGGTGGCATGATCTGTTCGACCGTTTTCACAAGCGCATGCTTGGCGGCCGGGGACCGAAGCGGGCTGGCATATTCTGTGATGGAGCGCTCCGTGATCTTTTCATGGTCGTAATAGGCGAGCTTGAGCCCCTGCTCGGACTGCACCTCCGGGGGCACGAGCGCCATGCCGACTTCGGCCAGGCCCGGCACCTGCAGCATCCTGAAAAAGATCGGCAGCGGCTGCTTGTAGGCTACGCTGTCGACGAGGACGATATTCCTGATGCGCGAGCGAAGAGCGCCCTTCGCCCGAAGCGCGAGCGCCAGCGTCACGCCGCCTCCGAAAGAATGCCCGACGATCGTCAGATCCTTCAGGTTCTCCTGCTCGATGAACGCCTGAATGACATCGGCCTGATCGAACACGGAATATTTGTCGTCGAGCGGCTTGTCGGACGCGCCGAAGCCGCGCAGGTCCACCGCGATGACACGATGCTTGCGGGCCAGATCGGGCATCACGCCCTGCCATGTGTAGCTCGACGTGGCGAAGCCGTGCAGCAAAAGGATCGGCTTTCCCCGCCCGCTCTCGGTCACCGCGAGGCGCAGGGGGCCGCCTGGCGCGCGCACGGTCTTGTAGCTGACGGCCGCCGCCGTCCCCTGCTGCGCCACCATCACCGGCGCGCAGGCCGAAAGCGCCGCGCAGAGCACTAAGCCGAGCAGAAGAAACCTGCGTCGCATCGATCCCCGCTTGCCTTGTCCGAAAACGCTTCGGAAGAGGCATTGTCCATTGGAAAGCGCAGAAAAAAGGGAAATCGAGGCCATTTTCAGCCGCGCGGCGCTGGAAAACGGTCCCCGAGGTGATTTGCCTGTCCAAGGGCGCGCCCGTCAAGACGGAAGCGGATGTGTGTCACCTTCGCATCTGGCGCAGGAATCATTAAATTATTTGTAAAAAATGAATCGTTTTTTCTGCTTTGCGGCAGTAAGGTCATGCGCAGGAAGCGTATGAGTTTCAATATGTTGGGTGTTGTCTTGCATTTCGCGCTGACGCTGGCGGGAGTTGCGGCGGCAGTCGTGTCGTGTGCTGCGGGCGAGGCCGCGCGCGGTCCCCGCTTCGAGACCTACGTCACCGTCGATTATGCGGGACGCTCGGCAGCGGTTGCGGATTCCACCGTCTGGAGCCTTTTCGGACCCATCGACCGGGAGGGGGTGCGCCTGAAGCTCGACGGCCTTGTCGGCGTCTCCGGCGAGACGGACGCCGGCGTGTTTTCCAACGAGTTTTATGCGCAGCGTCTCGGCTCGGGCGGAAGCTTATCGGCAGGCTATCAGGCCAATCGCGGGCCGCTCTGGATCAAGGCTTATGCGGGCGTGGCCTACGCAACGAGGATGGACCGGCTGTTCGACGCCGGCCACGTCGCCTGGGATGCGGACAGGCTCGAACGCAACAGCCAATTCGGCATGATCGCCTCATTGGACGTATGGTGGCGCGTCGCGGACCGAATATGGACGTCCGCGAACGCATCCCATTCGCAGATCCGCGACACAACCTCGCTCTACGGGCGCGCCGCTTACGAAATCTATCGCGATGATGCGATCCGCCTGTCGCTCGGGGCGGAGGGCTCCTTTTCGAGCTATGCCGAGATTTTCAGCGAAGGCGATACGACGGGGAGGAACGAGACCTACGCCAAGGCGGGCGCGCTCCTCAATCTCAGGTATGGAGCAAACGATATCTCCCTGTCGGGCGGCGGAGTGTCGGCCAGCGAGGAAAAGGACTATCGCGCCTACGCAACCTTGAGCGTCGGCCGCAAGTTCTGATTTTCGGCGTAACGAGCGGGATATTTTCGCGAAGCGCGGCCAGCACCTCAGGCAAGCAGCCGAGCGAAGCGCGGTTGTCCGGGCGGCATCGGCAGGAAATGGCGGGCGGCATGCGGGATGGACGACTTGCTCAGATGCGCCTTCCCTGCGCGGATTCCCCTCCGGGGGGGCCTTCAGTTGGAAAGGCTGCCCTGATGCGATGACAGGATCGGTGCCGCAGCGGTGCCCGAGAGCACGAGCTTCGACGAGAATGCGGACGCCAGACCGCCTTTCGAGACGGCGCCGCCAGCCGAAACGGGCGCTTCCTCGCGATGGGAAGACAGCGTGCCGCTCACAGCCGCATCGGGCAACGCGATCCTGAGCTTGCCCTCGATCTTCTGCCCGTCATGTTGCCCCTGGACGTCGAGATCGACGGCCCCGCCTGTCAGCCTGCCATCGATGCGTGCCGCTGCGAAAGGAAACCTCTGACGACCGGCCGCGAGGAGGTCCGCACCCGTCACCGCCGCGTCGAGCGCGCGCCCCGCCACGCCGTCGAGCGATCCGCCGAGCGGGAACAGAAGCGCGAAGCTGCCGGATGCGGCGCCCGTTTCGGGCAGCGCGCCCTCGCCGCCGAGCGGCACATTCAAACCCAGACGCAGGGTGGCCGGTCCACGAACCGACAGCGGCAGTTGCAGCGCCGACGCAAGCGCGCCGGCGTCAAGCCGCTTCGCCGTGCCGGTCACCGACATCGCGCCCGGCCGCGCGGGGTCGATCTCCACGCGGGCGATTGCATTGCCGCCGAAAAGCGCCAACTCCGCAACGTCCACGGAAAGATGCCCGCTCCGCGCCGTCACAGCCAGTGCGACCGGGCCGGCTTCCAAGCCGCCGGCGCGCAGGCGATCGGCGGAGAGCCGTATGTCGAGGTCGACCGCGCGCCGTTCATTGGTTGCGGGGATAAAGACGCCGCCCGATGCCCCTGCCGGGTTGCCCTTGTCGAAAGGCTGCGTGCCCGCCGCCCGCGCCGCCGTCCACATGGGCGTCACGTCCAGCGTATCGTAAGCGAGCGTGCCTTCGATCCGCGCCCGATTGTCCGAAACATAAAATGCGAGTGCCCCCCTCGCGGTTCGGTCGCCGAACGAAAAGGACGCCTCGTCGAGGGAGACCCGATCACGCGACCAAGTCAGATCGCCCTTAAGGGAAAAGGCGCTCGCGGCTTCCCAAGGCGTCAGCGCCGCAAGGAGATTAGCCGCGGGCGGGCACTCTCCTGTCGTCTTGAGCCTTACTTGGCCGGAAACGCTATCCCCGTTGCGCTCGCCCTGAAAGGCGAAGTCGAAACCCGGCTTGTGCAGACCCAGCGCGAAAGATCCGGCTTCCGTCGGGTTCGGCCGCTTTAACGCGATACGCTCGAAGGTGATCCGCCTGTAGGGACGAAAGTCGCGGTCGGCGACATAGAACACAGGATTGCGAAGTTCGATGTCCGGAAGGCTGCTGCGGTCAACGAGGGTCAAGGCAAGCCGCGCCGCCGCGAATTCGTCCGCCGCGCCGCCGCGTGACTGGCGTTTCAGGACGAATTGGGGCGATGACACGACGAACTTTCTATATTCGAGATCGCCGAGAAGGAGGGATCGCAAATTCACCAAGGCCGTGACGGTTTCGGCGCGACCGCGCAGCACCGGATCGAGCCCGGGCGCGTCATGAAAGCGAACACCGCTCGCCTCCAGGGAGAGCGAGGCAAAACTGGCGACACGAAGCTGCCCCGTCAGAGTGACCTTGCCGCCACTCCAGGCGGCAAGTGCCTTCACGAAGCTTTTACGCGCGACATCGCCGTCGAGAAACCGCGGAATCGATATTGCAAAAAGGATCAGCGCGACCCCGGCGCAGAGCCCGCAAAGCGCCAGACTCTTCAAAACATATCGAACTTTTTGCGTAATCTGATACATCTTGAAGCAGGTGAGGAAAACCGTGAAGCTGAAGTTTCATGCGCCACAGCGCACATGCTTCACCCGCTCATCCAAACGGGTGAGCATCAAGGTTTAAAAACACTTTGTGACGCTGGCGAGTCTTTGCATCGGAGACTGCACATGAAATTGCCACCGCTTTGGTCCCCTTCGCAAAAGTCCGTGGAAAACTCGCGTCTGGCGCGTTTCATCGCGGAGGTGAACGAGGCGGATGGCCTCGATCTTCGCACCTACGCGGACATCCACGCCTACTCCGTGCGCGAGACGGAAGCCTTCTGGGCGCGAGCCTGGGACTTCATGGGAGTCGTCGGGGAGCGCGGCGACGGCCCGATTTTCGTGCAAGGCGACACATTCGAGACATCGCGCTTCTTAGAGGGCGCGCGGTTGAATTTCGCCGAAAACCTGCTCCGCAAGCATGGCGACACGCCCGCGCTGATCTTCCGGGGCGAGGACAAGGTCGCGCGCACCCTGTCGTGGGCCGAGCTTCACGCGGCGGTGTCGAGCGCGCAACAGGCCATGCGCGCCGCAGGCATCGGCGAAGGGGATCGCGTGGCGGCGCTGATCCCGAACATGCCGGAAGCCATCATCGCGTTGCTCGCCGCGTCTTCGCTCGGTGCGATCTGGTCGAGCGCCTCGCCCGATTTCGGGGTGCAGGGCGTGCTCGACCGCTTCGGGCAGATCGAGCCGAAGCTCTTCATCGCCTGCGACGGCTATTATTACGCGGGCAAGACGCTCTTCACCGGCGACAAGGTGGCGGAGATCGTCGCCAAAATTCCGAGCATCGAACAGGCGTGGATCGTGCCCTATCTCGGCCGGACGGGCGACGTTGCGGCGGCGTGTCCGAAGGCGCGCGACTGGAACGAGGTGCTTGCCTCGCATCCCGCAACGGATGTCGAATTCACGCGGCTGCCCTTCTCGCACCCGCTCTATATCCTCTATTCCTCCGGCACGACCGGCACGCCGAAATGCATCGTGCATTCCGCGGGCGGCGTCCTCATGCAGCAGATGAAGGAGCATCAGCTTCACTGCGACCTGCGCGACGGCGAAAAGCTCTTCTATTTCACCACCTGCGGCTGGATGATGTGGAACTGGCTCGTCGCGGGGCTCGCCACGGGCGCAACGCTCGTGCTCTATGACGGCTCGCCCTTCCATCCCGGCGGCAACGTGCTGTTCGACCTCGCGGACGAAGTCGGCATCGACATCTTTGGCACCTCGGCGAAATACATCGACTCCCTGAAGAAGGCGGGGCTTCGCCCGCGTGACACGCACAAGCTCTCGAGCGTGCGCATGATCACCTCGACCGGCTCGCCGCTCGCGCCGGAAAGCTTCGACTACGTCTACGACGCCATAAAACCCGACGTGCATCTCGCCTCGATCTCGGGCGGGACGGATATCGGCGGCTGCTTCGTGCTCGGCAATCCGCTTTCGCCCGTCTGGCGCGGCGAAATCCAGGGGCCGGGCCTCGGCATGGCGGTCGATGTGTTCGACGATGAAGGGCGCCATCTCGATCATGGCAAGGGCGAACTCGTGTGCCTGAAGCCCTTCCCGTCGATCCCGGTCTATTTCTGGAACGACGCCGACGGCACCAAATACCACAACGCCTATTTCGACCGCTTCCCCGGCCTCTGGCACCATGGCGATTTCGCGGAATGGACCGAGAATGGCGGCATCGTCATTCATGGCCGTTCCGACGCCACGCTCAACCCCGGCGGCGTGCGCATCGGCACGGCGGAAATTTACCGGCAGGTGGAACAGCTTGAGGAGATCAAGGAAGCCATCGTCATCGGGCAGGACTGGGACAACGACGTGCGCGTCGTGCTGTTCGTGGTGCTGAACGCGGGCGCCGTGCTCGACGAAGGGTTGAAACAGAAGATCAAGGCGAAGATCCGCCACGGCGCGAGCCCTCGCCATGTGCCCGCCGTCATCGTGCAGGTGCCGGACATCCCGCGCACCAAGTCGGGCAAGATCACCGAAATCGCCGTGCGCGACATCGTGCATGGCCGCGCGGTCAAGAACACCGAGGCGCTCGCGAACCCCGACGCGCTGGACCATTACCGCGACATCGGCGATTTGCAGTAAGTGAAGCGCCGCCGACCTTCGTAGCCAACGCGAGGGTGAAAGCAGGGTTCGCGTGAAGAAACGTGTCTGATCGCAGGCCGGGGCTTATAATGCTCCCTTGCCGTTTTCTATAAAAATACTGATATATTTCAGTGACTTAGTCGACGCCTTTGTTGTGCCCGTTGCGCCAGATCACTGCGCTCCGACGGGCATCGCGCCACCCCAGCCGAGGCCCACGCAGGGCGCACACGCCATCGAGCCCACGCGTCAAACGCAAGCTCTGGTGCTCAAACGCCACCCCGGCGCGCCGCTATTCCGTATCGCGCTCGCGGTTCACGTTTTCCTTACCTTTCTGCAACGCGCGATAGCCGTCTGTTGACGCCCACAATTACCCATGTTATCCCATAAATGCCCGTTCGGAAGGGGGCGATTCGGAGGGAGAGAAAACAGCTTTCGCCGGGCAAGGCCACAGCACGGCAAGGTTTCTCCCTCCGATCCATCCGCTTTTCGCACTGAATGGACGTTTACAGGCTCATTTTTGCAATTTTAAGTCGCAGACTGCCCGTTAAAGTCGATAGTTTGTGTGCCACTCTGGTTTTTTGTCGTCTGGGTATTTATGGGTAATAGCGGGTTTCGGTTAACGATTTGCCACGGCACAAGATGCGCGAGCCGTCGCAGTGTGCGTTTCGGACGGAGGCGTGGATTTGAGGGATGGATGAATTTGCTTCGCGCATCGACAGCAAGGTTGACCAACGCGGGCGCGTCGCTATTCCTGCGCCATTCCGCGCTATCCTTGCCCAGGAAGGCACGAGCGAAATTCACTGCTACCCGCATCTCGACTACGCTACGATCGAGGCTGGAGGCTCTCGGTTGGTCGAAGAAATCAAGGGAATTGTCGGGCGGCAGCCAACGGGCAGCGCCCTTCGCGAAGCACTCGAACTCGTCTATTTCGGCGAGTGCGAAAAGCTCAAGATCGACCCGGACGGGCGAACTGTGTTGCCGAAGCGGCTGCGCGATCATGCCGGAATTACAGAGACGGCGGTTTTCGTCGGCCTTGGCAACAAGTTTCAGATCTGGGAACCAGAGGCTTACAGCAAGTTTCGTGAACGCGCGCGCGAACAGGCGCTTGCGCTTCGCAAAGAGCTCGGCGCGGGGAGCCGCTGATGAAGCGGCGCAAACGTGGGGGCAACAGGGATGTGGCGGATCGCGGGAGGCCGGTAGAGGGCCCGTCTCCCGACAGCGGACCGGTCCGTCACATTCCGGTGCTACTGAGGGAAGTGCTGGAAGCGTTGCATCCAGGGGTGGGGGAACGCTTCATTGACGGCACCTTTGGCGCGGGCGGCTATGCCCGCGCCATCCTTGAGGCCGCGCATTGCGACGTGCTCGGCCTCGACCGCGACCCGACCGCAATAGCGGCGGGTTGCGCACTCGAAGCCGGCTTTGCGGGCCGGTTGAAACTCGCCGAAACGCCCTTTTCCGAGATGGAAGACGCCGCCCACGCCATCGGCTGGAAGAGCGTTGACGGCGTCGTGCTCGATCTCGGCGTTTCCTCCATGCAACTCGACGAGGCGGAGCGCGGCTTCTCCTTCATGCGAGACGGCCCGCTCGACATGCGCATGTCGGCGAGCGGCCTTTCCGCCGCCGATGTCGTCAACACCTATGAGAAAGACGCCATCGCCGACATCCTTTATACGCTTGGCGAGGAGCGCCGCTCGCGGGCCATCGCCGCCGCCATCGTGAAGGATCGCGAGACGGCGCCCTTCGAGCGCACGGGTCAGCTCGCGGCGCTCATCGCGCGCGTGCTCGGTCACAGGCCAGGCGATCCGAAGCACCCTGCAACACGCAGCTTTCAGGCGCTGCGCCTTTATGTGAACGACGAACTCGGCGAGCTCACGCGCGCGCTCGAAGCGGCCGAACGGATGCTCGAACCCGGCGGGCGGCTCGTCGTGGTGAGCTTTCATTCCCTCGAAGATCGCATCGTGAAGCGCTTCCTGGCGGAGCGCTCGGGCAAGCGCGCCAAAGCATCGCGCTACATCCCTGACGCCGGGGACGTCACCGCGCCGACCTTCGAGCTTCGCGACCGCCACGGCGTCGAGCCCTCCGAGGATGAAGTGGCCGCAAACCCCCGTGCGCGCTCGGCGCGCCTGCGCTGGGCCGTCCGCACCGCCGCCGATGCGTTAAGCGAAACGTGATAGAGACCCGCCCGTTTTCGCCCCAATTCGCGATCATCCCGAGGCCGCATGCATCGAGGCTGCACCCATGCTGAAACGCCGTACATTCCTCGCCGGAGCAGCTGCCGCGGCCCTTTTGCCCGGCTTTTCGAACGTCCGCGCTTCAGGCCGAACAACCGTCCCCCTCTGGTCGGGTGATCCACCCGACGGTGGCGGCCCGCGCGGTGAACCTGAAGAAAGCCACCCGGGCGCGATCACCAACATCGCCCTGCCCTTTCTCGACGTCTTCGCACCGGAGCGCCCGAACGGGACTGCCGTCATCGTGGCGGGCGGCGGCGGCTACAAACGGATCGAAATCGCCCACGAGGCCGGCCCCGCCGCGCGCTGGCTTACGGATCGCGGGATCACGGCATTCGTTCTCTATTATCGCCTTCCGCGTGAGGGCTGGCTCGGCGGTCCCCTCGCCCCGCTTCAGGACGCACGACGTGCGATCCAGCTCGTACGGAGCGGCAGGGCCGGCGTCGCGACCGATCCGCAACGCATCGGTGTGCTGGGCTTTTCAGCGGGCGGCCATCTGCTGGGCCTCGCCGCGGCACGGTCCGCTTTTCGCTCGTACGATCTCGACGATGAGGCAAGCCGCGTGTCGGCCAGACCCGATGCGGCGGCGCTCCTCTATCCCGTCGTGACGCTGCTTCCGCCCTATGACGACACGTCGACGCGACGAGAGCTGATCGGCCGCCACCCGTCGCGGGCCGAAGGCGCGGAATGGTCCGTCGAGACGCATGTCCGGGCGCACTGTCCGCCGATGTTTCTGGCTCAGGCGCGGGACGACACGATAGCGAAGCCCGCGAACACGTCCCTCCTCGCGGAAGCCTGCAAGCGGCAGGGCGTTCCGGTCGATTTCCACCACTTCGCCAGCGGAGGGCACGGCTTTGGAATGGGACGGCCGGGCACGGAGAGCGAGACGTGGCCCGCGCTTTTCGAGGCGTGGCTTCGCAAGAGAGGGCTGTTGCAGGGCTAGGCCGCGATGCGGCCATTTTCCAGATCCACGGTCGGCGCATGCGGGTGTTGACGGGTGGAACCCTTCTCTCGGCATCGGGAAACCGGGCCGAGATGGAACTTGAGCGCGGCTATCGGCTCACACTTTCCTTCCATGGAGCGCGGACGGCGCGGCTTCTGGTGACGCGGCCTCTGGGCCTTCGCTCGCCTCGGACATGGTCGCTCTCGCCCGAGCTTTCGGGCGACGACGCCATCGATGGCCGCGACCGGCTCGACGCGACGGGGCTTGACGTGGAGCCGATCCTCGCAGCCGATGAGACGCCACGCGCAATCGTCATCGAGACGGCGCTGATACGCGCCGAAATCCGCCGCGCGCCGCTTGGCCTGACGTGGTCTTTCCGGGAGCGCGAAGACGAGCCGTTCCGCGTGGCGCTCAAGGATCGCCAGACGCAAGCCTATCTGTTCGACGAGCGAGGCAACCGCTTCGTGCATTATCTCGCCGGCGATCCGGCGGCGGGCTATTACGGCTTCGGCGAAAAGACAGGCGACGCCAACAAGCGCGGCCGCCGCCTCCGTATGCGCACCACCGACGCGATGGGTTACGACGCGGAGACGTCCGATCCGCTTTACAAACACATCCCGTTCTTCCTGGTGTTGCACCCCGGCGCGAGCGCACCGGCCGCCGGACTTTTCTACGACAATCTCAGCCATGCCGCCTTCGACATGGGGCAGGAAATCGACGCCTATCACGGCCCGTTCACGAGCTTCGAGGCCGAAGACGGCGACCTCGATCTGTGGCTGTTTTTCGGGGGCTCGGCGAGCGACATCACGCCCGCTTTCACCGCGCTGACAGGGCGCACCGCGATGCCGCCGCGCTGGTCGCTCTCCTATTCCGGCTCGACGATGCACTACACGGAAGCACCAGATGCCGAGCGGCAACTCACGGGCTTCCTCGCGCAGATCCACGAACACGCCCTGCCCTGCGGCTCGTTCCATCTCTCGTCCGGCTATACAAAGCGCGGCGAAGGGCGCTACGTCTTCTCATGGGACAGAACGCGCTTTCCGAACCCGGCGCGTGTCGCCGCCGCTTTCAACGCGAGCGGCGTCAGGCTCATCGCCAACGTGAAGCCCGCAATGCTGATGGATCACCCGCGTTTCGCCGATGTCGAGCGCTTCGGCGGTTTCGTTCGCGAGGCGGAGAGCGAACGCCCCCATGCCGCGCAGTTCTGGTCTGGTAAAGCCGCTTATCTCGACTTCACCAATCCCGAGACGAGCGCCTGGTGGACGGCGCAGGTCAAGGAACAGCTTCTCAGCCACGGCATCGCGGCGACGTGGAACGACAACAATGAATTCGAGATATGGGACGGCGAGACGCGCGCGGACGTGAACTGGCGCGGCGGCAAGATGGCCTGCCTGCGCCCCGTGCAGACGAACCTGATGCTTCGCGCGTCGGAGCGCGCGCAACGCGAGCACGCGCCCCGCAAACGGCCCTTCCTCGTCTCGCGATCGGGCGGCCCCGGCCTTCAGCGCTATGCGCAGACATGGACGGGCGACAACGCCACCTCGTGGAAAACGCTGCGCTATAACCTTCGCATGGGGCATGGCCTCAGCCTGTCGGGCCTCTATAATTTCGGCCACGACGTCGGCGGCTTCGCAGGCCCGAAGCCGGAACCGGAATTGTTCATGCGGTGGATCGAACAGGGCGTGTTCTGGCCGAGGTTCAGCATTCACTCGTGGAACGACGATGGCAGCGTCAACGAGCCATGGATGTACCCTGAGCTTCTGCCGCTCGTTCGCGAGGCGTTCGAGCTTCGTGAGCGGCTTGTCCCGCTGCTGTATACGCTACTCTGGCGTGCGCATGCATATCACGAGCCGATCCTGAGGCCGCTTTTCTACGATTTTCCCGACGAAGCTGAAGCGTATGTCGAACACGACGCTTTCATGCTGGGCGCGGATTTGCTCGTGGCGCCCGTCGTGGAGGCGGGCGGGCGCGAACGGCGTGTCTGGTTGCCCGATACATCGGGCGGCTGGCATGCGCTTCACGGCGGCGCGCATTTTGCGCCGGGCTGGCACACGGTGGACGCGCCGCTCGGCCGCGCACCCGCCTTTGTTCGCGCCGGAGCCGTGCTGTCGCTCGGCCCGTCGCCCTCCTGGCAAACCGGCCCGCTGACTCTTCGCTTCTTTCCCGGCGGCGACGGCAAGCTGTCCCTTCCGATCTTCGACGATGACGGCGAAAGCGTCCTCGATCCCACATCGCCGCCCTGCATCCTCACCGTCCTGCGCGAATGGCAGGCAAACCGCTGCTCGCTGCGGATCGAGCGAGAGGGCAGCGGGCCGCCGCGTTGGCCTCATCTTTGCTTTGAAAATGAAACGGGCCAGTCCCTCGCGGTCCATGTTAACGGGAACGAAGATGTTCAGCAGTTGCAAACATCGGAATTACCGTTTAAAGCGCCTATATGAGGGACGAACCCGCACCTTTTTTCTAACAGCTTGAACTGAACATTGGCGCGTTGTTCTGACGTGTTTCCGCTAACGAGGGAGAACATCCGCGCATCATGCCGGATACGGACAAAACGCAGGTTGAAGAACTCCTCGACATGCCCGATCTTGCGGAAGCGCTTCATGACGATCGCTTCCAGCAATTCCTCGACAAGATGCCGATCGCGCTTCTCGTCGGCGCGACGGACGGAGACGAGCGCATCATTT
Organism: Rhodomicrobium lacus; assembly: GCF_003992725.1. NCBI lineage: Bacteria > Pseudomonadati > Pseudomonadota > Alphaproteobacteria > Hyphomicrobiales > Hyphomicrobiaceae > Rhodomicrobium > Rhodomicrobium lacus. The sequence goes on from NZ_RZNF01000004.1 coordinate 127,098, forward strand.
ATGCGAACCCCGCTTTCGAAAAGATCGCCGGGGTTCCGCTCTCTGCCGTGACCGGAAAAACTTGGGACGTGCTCGCCGAAGTTTCGGAAAACGGCGAACGCGACCTTTTGGCCGCGATCATGAACGAAAGCGCCGACCACGTCGGCGTTTTCGGCATTGCCCGGCCCGACGGGGAGACGGCGAAGGCCGATGTCTATTCGGCCGTCATCGTGGGCGACGATGGCGAGCCCGCGTTCCGGCTCGTCGCGCTGATCGACGTCACCGCCTATATCGCGGACGACAATCCCGAAATCGATTTCGGCAAATCGCTCGGCGACCAGGAACTTGCGCTGCTGGAACTTCAGCACCGCGTGAAAAACAACCTTCAGCTCATCACGGCGCTGATAAGGCTGGAGGCGCGCCACTGGCCCGAAGGGAAGGAACCGCTCAACCGGCTCGCCGGGCGTATCGAAGCGCTCGCCATTCTCTACAGCTTCCTGAACGCGAAGCCCGAAGGCGACGAGGTGGATCTCGGCGCGTACATCAGCCAGCTCGCAAGCGCTGTCATGCGCTCTCACGCGATCGAAGGCGTGCGCCTCGAACTCAAGGTCGACGTCTTTCCTGTATCGGTCAACGTCGCGATGCCGGTCGGCCTTGTCGTTAACGAACTCCTGACCAACGCGCTGAAACACGCCTTCAAGGGCCGCGAAAGCGGCTCGATCACAATCGAATGTCTCGGCGGCGACGATGGCGGCCGCGTGGTGGTGGCCGACGACGGCGTGGGCCTTCCGCCCGAAACTAAATGGCCGGAAAAGGGCAACCTTGGCGCTCTCATCGTGCAGACGCTGAAGGAAAACGCGAAAGCGACGCTCGAACTCGAATCCTCCTCCGACGCAGGTACGCGCGTGACGCTGACGCTTCCTCCCGCTGTACGACTTTAGTTGCGGCATTTTCGACACTATGCGACACCTTCGCGAGGCGTTCACTTGCAGGAAACCCTACCGGTGTCTAAATTTTGGGCGATGCCAATCACCTCGACGACGAGCGCGGAAGCGCCAGCCATAACCTCGCGCGCTGCATCCGGCAGTGGGGTTTTTCACCAGAAAAATCAGGGGTTTGAGGTGGAGGGCACTTACACTCCCCCGGCCTACCTGCAAAAGTACTACTGGTGGACCTATGTCCATCCGGCGGCAGTCCGCATATTTGAGCGGCAGTGGCTGATCGACCTCATCCTGTGGGGCAACTACCAGTCCCTGCGCGAGGCGGCGCTTGACGAATTCGGTGAGAAGCTTCCCGGCGCGACACTTCAGATCGCCTGCGTCTATGGCGACCTTTCGGCGCGGATCGCGGAGCGCGCAAAGGCAGGCGGCGGCACGCTCGACGTGGTGGACGCGCTTCCGGTGCAGTTGAAAAACCTCCGCGCGAAGCTGCCGGAGGATGCGCCTGTAAGCCTCACAGCCTCAAGCTCGGCCAGCCTCCCCTTCGCGGATGCAAGCTTCGACCGCGTGCTTCTGTTCTTCCTCCTGCACGAGATGCCGCGCGACGTGCGCGAGGCGACGCTCGCCCATGCGCTGCGCGTGCTGAAGCCCGGCGGCAAGCTCGTCATCGTGGACTACGCGAAGCCGCGCCTCTGGCATCCCGCCCGCTGGATCTGGTATCCGGTGATCGGCCGACTCGAACCCTTCGCGAAGGAGCTTTGGAGCAGCGATCTGCGCATCTTCATGCCGGAAGCATGGCGTAACGCAAAAGTGCGGCGATCGGAGTATTTCGGCGGGCTGTATCAGAAGGTCGTGCTGGAGAAGGGCGCCGAACGCTAGGCATCGCTGGCGGGGTCTAGGAATGCTCTCGGCATGCTCGCCACAAGCATTATTCGCTGACCATTTCGGACGGTTGCTTGATCCCGGCCGCTACGCTCCATCAATTCGTTTCGCAGGCCCGAAACCGATGGAGATTGCATGAGCAAGTTGCATATAGAAAATCACATTGCGCGGAAATTCTCCGCCAAAATACTTCGCAGAGCGATCCATCCAAGGCTGGCAACCAGTATTTTTGCGGCGCTTTCTCTGTCCATTACCGTGACGGCTGGTCACGAACAGCAGCTCCCGGCTTCCTGGGAGACTGCTATTTCCAGACCCTCCGCAGATCGCGGCTCAGATGGCAGCCTCGTAACGATATGGGAATTTCCGCACCGCGGCATTGCGAGGTTTTGCTACGATAAGGAGCCTGCGGTCATCTATTTCAAATACGACATCTCTCAGCGTCTGACCTCAATAATGAAGAAGGACCTGAACGGTGCCGAAACTTCGATAGGCAGCTTCCCAGAAGGGCCGGACGAGCGGTCGCTGTCCTGCTCCGACGATGGCAGGACCGTTGCAGCTCTGAATGTCTCAGAGAGCATTCTATTTGTTTCAAAGGATAAAGAGAGGGCATCGTATAAAATTCCGAAACATTTACCTTATTCAGTCTCTGGAGTTAATTCGCTTCTTTCGCCGGATGGGGAGAGCATGATCCTGCCGGAAATGCCGGCGCTGATCGATGGACCCGATGTGTTGAAAGAGATGAAAGTGTTCATTTCTGGTAACACATATCGTGAATTCCTATCAAACGATTATGTATTTATTGATGAAGGCGATAAAATAACTGAATTACAATATGACGGTAATACCTGGATTAAGAAAAAATACATTAATAAGAAAATTGATTTTTACACAAATGAAATTGCGAAATGTGATAATCACTATATTGCTAGTTTGGGGAATGATGATGGTGAATTAGGGTTTGTAGACCTATCTACACCTACAGATGGCCGCGACTGGCTGAATGATGCCGGCGTCCAGATAATTATGCGATTGTATAGCAAAAAAACTATCTATGGCAGATATGGAATATGCGCTTTTACGTTGCTCAAGTCTGATGCGCGTATATTCAAACCGGAAAGACTGGCGCGCGTCGACGCGACAGGCTTGAAAACATTTTCTTTTTCGGAACCGGACATCGTTTTTGCGTGGGAAGAGGTATCCTTCAGCAAAGACGGCTGCTACGCGCTGATCCAAAGATTCTCGGAGGTTCGGGAACGGTTCGACTTCACTGCGTTCGACTTCACGCAGCCTCAGCATGTCCGCCTGCTGGGCGTCAAATCGGAACAATGTGACCGTTAAGCTCCCCCCCGCCGTCGCGCCTTCCAAAGTTCCCCCAACCATGTGTTCTGGAGAACCGGGACAGCGCGGTTTCTCTTTTCTGCCATCATCCGTTAATCTTCGTCCCTCACAGGCGAATCGATGAGAGAGCGTTAGTTGCCATGGGGCGGGAAGCGGCAATGCGAACAGGCTGGGTGGGCAGAGACGCCGATGACATGGCGGCTGCCACACCTGATAGCGCCCCGGAAACGCGCGCCACGCCGATGATGGCGCAATATCTCGACGTCAAGGCGAAGAACCCGGATTTCCTGCTGTTCTATCGCATGGGCGACTTCTTCGAGCTGTTCTTCGACGACGCGGTGAAGGCCGCGAGCGCGCTCGGCATCCAGCTTACGAAGCGCGGCAAGCATGCGGGCGAGGACATCCCCATGTGCGGCGTGCCCGTCGCGCGCGCGGACGACTACATGCAGAAGCTCATCCTGAAGGGCTTCCGCGTGGCCGTGGCCGAGCAGCTCGAAGACCCGGAGCTTGCGAAGAAGCGCGGGCCGAAGGCCGTCGTGCGCCGCGACGTGGTGCGGCTCGTCACGCCCGGCACACTTACAGAGGACGCGCTGCTCGTCTCGGGCCGCAACAACTTCCTCGTAGCGCTCGCAAAGGCGGGCAAGGGCGCGGCCGCGCGCTATCACATCGCAGCTCTCGACATCTCGACGGGCGAATTCCTTCTGTCCGAGGCTTCCGCGCCGGACCTCGGCGGAGAGCTGCTGCGCCTGCGTCCGGCCGAAGTTCTCATCGCGGAAGACGAGCTTGGCGACGAAGCTTCAAAGGCCGCCGCCGAGGTTTCGGGGGCCGCGCTGTCGCCGCTGTCGCGGGCCTGCTTCGGCCGCGCCAAGGGCGAGCGCGCGCTGAGGGAAGCGTTCGAGGTGGCCGCACTCGACGGGCTCGGCGATTTCACGGACGGCGACCTCACCGCCATTGGCGCGCTCCTGCATTATGTTAACCTCACCCAGATGGGCGAACGCCCTGCCCTTCGCCCGCCGCGCCGGGACGAACCCGCCCGCCTCATGGCCATCGACGCGGCGACGCGCGCGAGCCTCGAACTCGTGCGCCCGAAGAACGAAGGCGCGCCGACGGTTTTCTCCGCCATCGACCGCACGGTGACAGCGGCGGGCGCGCGCGAACTCATGAGCCGCCTCGTCTCGCCCTCCGCCGACGCGAGCCTCGTCAACGAACGGCTCGACGCGGTGGCGGCGCTGATCGAGGACTGGGCCTTGCGCGAGCGCATCCGCCATATTCTCAAGACCGCGCCCGACATGAGCCGCGCGCTGTCGCGGCTGAAGCTCAAACGCGGCGGTCCGCGCGATCTCGGCGCGATCCGCGACGGTCTGCGCGCGGGCAGCGAAGTGGCCGCCCTGCTCGCCGCGTCTCCGGCACAGCCCACGCATCTGAAGGAAGCGACGGCCGCGCTTGCCGCGTTCACAGGTGATGAGCTGGGGGGAAGGCTGGCGCGAAAGCTCGACCGCGCCCTCGTCAGCGTCGTGCCCCTCCTGACCAGAGACAGCGGCTATATCGCGGCCGGTTTCGACGCCGCGCTCGACGAGCTTCGCGAGCTTGCATCGAGCAGCAAAATCGTGCTCGCGAAGCTGCAAGCCGACTATGCCGCCCGGACCGGCGTCAAGACGCTGAAGATCCAGTATAATAACGTCTTCGGCTATTTCATCGAGGTGAGCCCCGGGCAGGCTTCCGCGCTCATGAGCGAGCCGCATTCCGCCTTGTTCCGGCATAAGCAGACGCTGGCAAGCGCCGTTCGCTTCACCACAGACGAACTCGCAGCGCTGGAAAGTCGCATCCTCACCGCGCAGGGCGACGCTCTGGCGCGCGAGCAGACGCTTTTCGCCGAGCTTTCCGACGCCGTGCTCGAACAGGAAGACGCCATCGCTCGCGCGGCGCAGGCGCTCGCCTGCCTCGACTGCGTCGGCGGCCTCGCCGAGATCGCACAGGCGCAGAATTATGTGCGGCCGCGTGTCGACACATCCCGCGCATTTCTCGTCGAAGGCGGACGTCATCCCGCAGTGGAGCAGGCGCTTGTCCGCGAGGGCGGCGCCTTCATCGGCAATGATTGCCGCCTCGATGGGGCGGGCGAGCGCGCACCGGGTTTCCTCGTCGTCACCGGCCCGAACATGGCCGGCAAATCCACCTATCTCCGCCAGAATGCGCTGATTGCCGTGCTCGCGCAGATGGGCTCTTACGTGCCCGCGACCTCGGCGCATATCGGCGTGGCGGATCGGCTCTTTGCGCGTATCGGCGCGGCGGACGACCTCGCGCGCGGGCGCTCGACGTTCATGGTCGAGATGACGGAGACCGCCGCGATCCTCAACCGTGCAACCGAGCGGAGCCTCGTCATCCTCGACGAGATCGGGCGCGGCACGGCCACTTTCGACGGCCTTTCCATCGCCTGGGCCGTGCTCGAACATCTCCACGACGAAACCCGATGCCGGGGCCTCGTCGCGACGCACTATCACGAGCTGACACGCCTTGCCGACGACCTGCCGCGCGCGGGAAACGTCCGCATGGCGGTCACGGAATGGAAGGACACCATCGTTTTCCTGCACGCCGTGGAGTTCGGCCCGGCGAACCGCTCCTATGGCGTTCAGGCCGCGAAGCTTGCGGGCGTGCCGAAGCAGGTGGTGACACGCGCAAAGCAGATCCTCGCACAACTCGAAGCGGGCGCGGGGCCGCACGGACCGCTGACACTGCCCACCGACATGCCGCTGTTTTCCGCTCCCGCCGCGCATCACGCGGCAGACGCGCCGCATCCCGTGCTTGAGCGCCTTGGCGCGCTCGACGTGGACAGTCTTTCTCCGCGGGAAGCTCTCGACCTTCTCTACGCGCTCAAGAAAGATCTCCAAGTGACGGATGCAACTGGTTAAGACGTCCTTTACCTGCGTTTACCTTTCGCTACCTGTTCCATAACGCGCGCTTTTCTCCTGAAAATTACAATGTCCGCAACAGGCACCGATTCAGGAGAGCAGGCATGGATACCATTTCGACTCCGCAACCAATCAGAGGGGATAAGGGCGCAACCGATCCCGGTCCGCGCAACGTCGAACTGGACCTGCAAAATCCGGATATCTTCACGCCACCGGAGACGGACCACGGCTCGCTTCCCAACCTCAAATTCTCGTTCTCGCTCGCGCATAACCGGCTCGAAGACGGCGGCTGGGCGCGCGAGATCACGGTGCGCGAGCTTCCCGTGGCGAAGTCGATGGCGGGCGTCAACATGCGGCTCGGGCCCGGCGTGGTGCGCGAGCTTCACTGGCACAAGGAAGCCGAATGGTCCTACATCACCGAAGGCAAGGCGCGCCTGACCGTCGTTGACGCCCAGAACAGCGTCTTTATCGACGACCTCTCGCCCGGCGACATGTGGCTCGTTCCCGCCGGTATCCCCCACTCGATCCAGGGCCTCGGAGAAGGCACGGAATTCCTTCTCGTCTTCGACGACGGCGCTTTCTCCGAAAACGAGACGCTTCTCGTCACCGAACTCTTTGCACACACGCCGCGAAGCGTCATCGCGAAGAATTTCGGCGTCGGCGAGGAGCATTTCGCGAACATACCAAAATCCGAAAAGTACATCTTCCGCCTGCCGGTGCCCGCTCCGCTCGACGTCGTCCGCGCACAGCTTCCCGACAGACCGCCGAAACGGCCCTACACCTATCACGCCTCGAACCTGAAGCCGGATCGCTTCCCCGGCGGCACGATCAAGACGATCGATGCGAGCATCTTTCCGGAAACGACGCTGTCGGCGCATGTCATCGAGCTTGAGCCGGGCGGGCTCCGCGAGATCCACTGGCACACCGACGCCGACGAGTGGACCTATTACCTTTCGGGCCTGGCCCGCGTGACCGTGTTCGATGCGACCGACAAGGCCCGCACCTTCAACTATGGCGCGGGCGATGTCGGCTTCGTGCCGCGCACCATGGCGCACTATGTGGAGAACATCGGCAACACGCCGGTGCGGTTCGTCAACGTGTTCAACAGCCCGCACGACAGCGACATCTCGCTCAACCAGTGGCTGGCGCTGACGCCGCCGGACCTCGTCCGCGGTCATCTCAATGTCGACGACACGTTCATCGAGGCGCTCCGGCGCGAGCCAAGCCCCATCACCCGCTGACAAGCTCCATGGGCGGCGCGCTCGGCGCCGCTCCCCTTTCTTCTGCCTCTGACATTTTCACCGCGCTCGAAGCAGCAGGCCCGTCACCTTCTGCGGAAGCGCTTAGTCGCGTGCTGGAGCGGCATTCATGTTTACCGAAATCTTTCAAGACGTTGCATCGATCTTCTTTGTTCTGTTCCTCGGCTACTGGGGCGGAAGAAGCCTCGCCTTCTCGCCAGAACAGACAGCGGGCTTCGGCAAACTTGTGCTGAATTACGCGCTGCCGGCAACCCTCTTCGCCTCCATCGTCAAATCGACACGCGAAACGCTGCTATCCGACCTGTCGCTGCTTTACTCAAGCCTGATCGTGCTTTTGGGATGGACCTTGATCTCCTTCGTCGTAGCGAAGGGCGTCTTCAAGCACACCCGCGGAGAAAGCGCGATCGCGAGCCTAAGCGCCAGTGCCCCGACGGTGGGCTTCCTCGGCATCGCGGTGCTCGCTCCGATCTTCGGGGCCGCCTCGGCCCTGAGCGTCGCGATCATGTCGCTCGTCGTCAACGTGCTTCAGGTTCCGTTCGGCATCTTCTGTGTCGCGCCCTCGGGCACGAAGCCCGCGGCTGCCCTGGTCGATGCCGTCAAGCAGCCGGTGGTGATCGCGCCGATCCTCGCTGTCCTGCTCGTGCTGGGCGGACTTCGCGTGCCGTCCGAAGCACAGCCGATGCTTGAACTTATTGGGCACGCAACATCGGGGGTGTCTTGCTTCGCGGCGGGGCTGACGCTTGCCCAGCACAAGTTTCAATTCAATGTGGAGGTTGGCTGGAATACCCTCGTCAAGCTCGTGCTCATGCCCGCCACGATGCTCGGCGTGGGCCTCTGGTTCGGCATGTCGGGCGACAAGCTCCGCGAAGTCGTTCTGCTTGCCGCGCTGCCGTCCGCGATGAGCGGCGTCATTATTGCCATTCGCTTCCAGACCTACATGCAGGCTGCGGCTTCCACCCTCGTGATGACCTCGATCCTGTTCGCCGCCGCCGCGCCGATTTGGATGTATGTCACGGCACGACTCGCGGGTTGACCCAAGCCTCCCCCCGGATCCGTTACGCGCCGTCGGATCTTGCTTCCGGGGCATTTTCCACCGATCACGAAATTTTAGATCGCTGGAAACGCGCCTCGGATGCACAGTCGTCCGACTTTATCCTTTCTTGCGCAATGATGCGGCCGTTTGTCATATTCGCAAGAGCGGCAAAAGGGCAAAAGGAACCGCCTAATGATGCGGCACCGGGAGGAAAAAATGAGCACCCAAGCTGGCGCTTCCTTATCGATCAGACAGATCTTGATGTGGCTTCTGGTGGCGATCGTCGGGGCGGGCTCGCTCGGCGTCGTGGCGCTATCGCGCGGCGAACCCATCAGCGCCGCCTGGCTCGTGGTCGCCGCTCTCTGCGTCTATCTCATCGCCTATCGCTTCTACGCGCTGTTCATCGCGCGTCGTGTGCTTCGCGTCGATCCGAACCGGCCGACACCCGCGTGGCGGCACAACGACGGCCTCGATTATGTGCCGACGAACCGCTACGTGCTGTTCGGCCATCACTTCGCGGCCATCGCGGGCGCGGGTCCCCTCGTCGGCCCCGTGCTCGCCGCCCAGATGGGCTACCTCCCCGGCACGCTATGGATCCTCGTCGGCGTCGTGTTCGCAGGAGCCGTGCAGGACATGATCATCCTGTTCTTCTCGACACGCCGCGACGGGCGCTCGCTCGGCGACATGGTGCGCTCGGAGATGGGGCCGGTCGCCGGCGGCATCGCGCTGATCGGCGTGCTGCTGATCATGATTATCCTGCTCGCGGTGCTGGCCCTCGTTGTGGTGAAGGCGCTTGTCGGCTCGCCCTGGGGCACGTTCACGGTGTTCGCCACGATACCGATCGCACTCTTCATGGGCGTTTACTCGCGGTTCCTGCGAGTCGGTCGCATCGGCGAAATGTCCCTCATCGGCATCGCGCTTCTGCTCGCGGCGCTCATGTATGGCAAGGTCGTCGCGGAAGATCCCGCGCTCGCGCATTACTTCACCCTCTCCGGCGAGCAACTGGCGCTCTGCATCATAGGCTACGGCTTCGTTGCGTCCGTTCTGCCTGTGTGGCTGCTGCTCGCGCCGCGCGACTATCTCTCCACCTTCCTCAAGATCGGCACCATGGGATTGCTCGCCATCGGCATCCTGATCGTGCGGCCCAATCTCGAAATGCCGGCCGTCACGCAATTCGTCGACGGCACGGGCCCCGTCTGGGCGGGCAGCCTCTTCCCCTTCCTTTTCATCACCATCGCCTGCGGCGCGGTGTCGGGCTTTCACTCACTGATCTCATCCGGCACGACGCCGAAGATGATCGAAAACGAAAGCCAGATCCGCTTCATCGGCTACGGCGCGATGCTGGCTGAATCCTTCGTGGCCATCATGGCGATGATTGCCGCCACGGTCCTGCATCCCGGCGTGTATTTCGCCATGAACAGCCCCGCCGCGCTGATCGGCACCGATGCCGTGAGCGCCGCGCAGGTAATTTCGAACTGGGGCTTTGTCGTCACGCCCGATCACCTGACACAGCTCGCCAAGGATGTCGGCGAAACCACGCTTCTGTCGCGCACGGGCGGCGCGCCGACGCTCGCCGTCGGCATGGCGCAGATCCTCGCGGGCTTCCTCGGCGGCCAGACCATGATGGGCATCTGGTATCACTTCGCGATCCTGTTCGAGGCCCTGTTCATCCTGACGACGGTGGATGCCGGTACGCGCGTCGCCCGTTTCATGATCCAGGACAGCATCGGCAGCGTCGTTCCACGCTTCAAGAACACGGAAAGCTGGGCGAACAACGTCATTGGCTCCGCGCTCGCGGTTTCGGCCTGGGGATACTTCCTCTATCAGGGCGTGGTCGACCCGATGGGCGGCATCAACACGCTGTGGCCGCTGTTCGGCATCTCGAACCAGATGCTCGCCGCCATCGCGCTGATCCTGTGCACCGTCGTCCTGTTCAAGATGAAGCGCGAGCGTTACGCGTGGGTCACGCTGATCCCGACGACATGGCTGCTCGTCTGCACCATGACGGCGGGCCTCCAGAAGCTGTTCCACCCCGATCCGAAGATCGGCTTCCTCGCGCAGGCGGCTCGCTTCGAGACCGCGCTCGCGGAAGGCAAGATCCTCGCGCCTGCGAAGTCGGTCGGGCAGATGAACCAGATCATCTTCAACAACTACGTCGACGCGGTCATGTCGGGCCTGTTCGTGCTCGTCGTCGCATCGATGGTGGTCTTCGGTGTCGTCGCCATGTGGCGCGCGCTCGGCTCGCCGAAGCCGACCGCCATCGAGATCGGCGGCGGTCCGCTGCCGAGAGCGGCCGAGTAACGGGAGACAGGAAGCGCGTCATGCAGCAGAAAGCCGGTTTCTGGAAAATGGCGGCCCAGACCGCCCGTCTCATGGTCGGCATCCCCGACTACGAGACCTATCTCGAACATCGACGCGCCCGCCATCCGGGCGAGCCCGTCATGTCGTGGGAGGAGTTTTTCAAAGAACGGCAGGACGCCCGCTACAAGGGCAAGGGCCGCTTTCGCTGCTGCTGACGTGAAGTCGGCATCCAACCATTGAGAGGCCGTCACGCCTTTACGGCGACGGCCTCCCGCTTTTTCCGGGTGCCGAGCAACACGCCTGCCACGATGAGCGCGAAGCCCGCCGCGTGGAACAGGTGAAGCTGTTCGCCGAGCGCGAGTGTCGCCAGCAGCGCTCCGAACACCGGCACGAGGAACAGGAAAAGGCCCGTGTTCGCCGCGCCCATGAGTTCGACCGAGCGGTTATAAAAGACGTAGGCCAGAATGCTCGGAAAAATCGACACGTAGATGATGGCCGCCGCAGCCGCTTCGTCCCAAACGGGCCGATAGCCCGCGCTCCATTCCCAGGCCATGAAAGGTGCATTGCCGACCGCCGCCACGGCGTAGGTCACGAAATTGAAGCTCTGCCAGCTGATACTCGGCCGCAATCTCACGCAGGCCGTGTAGATCGCCCAGGACAGCATCGACGAGATGATGAACACGTCGCCGGGGTTGAAGCGAAACGACGCGAGAGACGCGAGGTCCCCTTTCGCGATGACGATGAGCACGCCCACGAAGCCCGACGCCAGACCCACGATCTGCAACCGCCCGATGCGGTCGCCGAACAGCGCCCATGCGGAAAGCGCAATGAACATCGGCCCAGCCGCGTTGAGCACGAGCCCGTTGAGCGCCTCCGTCGAGGTCAGGCCGATATAGGACAGCGTATTGTAGGCCCCCGCCCCGATCGCGCCCAGAAACAGGAGAATGGCCCAGTGCTCGCGGATCGCGGCACCATCGCGCTTGAGATGTGCCCACGCAAATGGCAGAAAGATCAGCGTCGCCAGCGTCCAGCGCAAACAGGCCAGCGTAATCGGCGGAACATGCCCCGCGATTGCGCGCCCGAGAACGAAGTTTCCCGCCCAGAAGATCGTAGTCAGCGTCATGAGAAGACGCGGCCGGTCGAAGAATGGCGTCAAGGCAAGTTCCTTCAGGTAGGGATCTGGACGAGCGACGATTTGGTTTCAAGCCCATGCGCGCCCGGCATGGCAATGTCTTGTGGCATGGGCTAGATTGGGCGCTTTGGAAGACATCCGGGGAACGAGATGGCAAATGTGGTCGTGGTCGGCTCGCAATGGGGCGACGAAGGTAAAGGTAAAATCGTCGATTGGCTATCCGAACGCGCGGACATCGTGGTGCGTTTTCAGGGCGGCCACAATGCCGGACATACGCTCGTCATCGACGACAAGACCTACAAGCTTTCGCTTCTGCCCTCCGGCGTCGTTCGCGGCAAGCTTTCTGTGATCGGCAATGGCGTCGTCGTCGATCCGTGGGCGCTGGAGCATGAAATAGCAGAGGTTGCGAAGCTCGGCGTAAACGTAACACGCGACAATCTCCGCATCGCGGAAAATGCGACGCTGATCCTTCCTCTCCACCGCGAGCTTGACGCTCTGCGTGAGAACGCGGCGGGCGCGGGTGCCATCGGCACGACGAAACGCGGCATCGGCCCCGCCTACGAGGACAAGGTCGGCCGCCGCGCGATCCATGCCGTCGACCTGCTCGACCTCAAGACTCTGCCCGCCAAGATCGACCGCGCGCTCGTGCATCACAACGCGCTGAGGCGCGGCCTTGGCCAGCCCGAGATCGACCGCGACGCGCTCCTTGCCGAACTCGTCGCCATCGCGCCCAAGATCGCACCGTATGTCGAGCCGGTCTGGCAGCTTCTCGACCGCTACAAGCGCGAAGGCAAGCGTATCCTGTTCGAGGGCGCGCAAGGCTCGCTGCTCGACGTGGATCACGGCACCTACCCTTACGTGACATCGTCCAACACGGTCGCGTCCAACGCGGCCACGGGGTCGGGGCTCGGCGCAAGCTCCATCAATTATGTGCTCGGCATCACGAAGGCCTACACGACGCGCGTCGGTCAGGGACCGTTCCCCACGGAACTCACCTGCGAGGCGGGCCAGCGGCTCGGCGAACGCGGCCACGAATTCGGCACCGTCACCGGGCGCGCGCGCCGCTGCGGCTGGTTCGACGCCACGCTCGTCCGCCAGACGATTAAGGTTTCCGGCATGAACGGCATCGCGCTGACGAAGCTCGACGTGCTCGACGGCTTCGACGAGATCAAGGTGGCTGTCGGCTATCGGCTGGGCCACGCCGAGATCGACCGTCTGCCGGCATCGCAGGAAGCGCAGGCGAGCGTGCAGCCGATTTATGAGGTCATGCCGGGCTGGCAGGAATCGACGCAAGGGGCGCGCTCATGGGCGGATCTCCCCGCGCAGGCCATCAAATATGTGAAACGGCTGGAGGAACTGATCGAGGCGCCGGTGGCGCTTTTGTCGACGAGCCCCGAGCGCGCCGACACCATCCTCGTCCACGATCCCTTCCAGGACTAAGTCTTTTATGACCGTAAGCTTGGCATCGGTTATAACTGAAAAACAGTTATTTGATTCGATGCCATGGCTTTCGTTCCGACACTTGCCGACGACACCGATTATGTCCACGTCCACCGCGACGGGAATGCTTTTCGCGTGTCAACTCAGATTGGATACGACGACGACACCCAGCACGTTTATTACCTGGCAATCATGCTGGATGTTGTCCCAGCATGGGGCTACGAGCTTCGATATTGTATTGAGGAATACAATGCAGAAACTGAGGAATTCAATGCTTATTGGGATCGCGGAGAGGTGCGATCCTTTATCGGTCGCAATGATAGGATTAGGGTGTTAGGGTCACTTTTTAGCATCGTGAAAAAACTGGTCAGCTTGGCTCAGCCTGACGCAATTACGATTGTAATAAATGACGATGGACAGGCAATGGCTCGAAAAGACACAATGCTCTTGCAAGTGATCGAATCTTGCGGATACGACATCGTCATATCAGATAGCTATTATGGCAGGAGAAGAGTGCGTCTGGAGCGCTGCCAAGGCGAACCTTGAGGTTTTGAGTATGGCTAAGGATAAAACCATGACACGCGAAGAGGAGATCCAATTCTTGGATAGAGCTAAAGCGAGAGCTGAAGCGCGTGCGCGGGAATGGCATGCTCATCAGTCCGTTAAAGCCGCTGCGAAAGGCGATTATCTGAATACGCTGCAACTCATTAAAGAAGCAAAGAAGGTTAAAGCGCGAGGATAGTCGCTTCCTTATAGCCCGCACCAGCGCACGATGAGGTCGGTGTAGATCGCCTCGGCCTCCTCGATGCGCTGGACGGAGCACCATTCGTCGGTCTGGTGCGCCTGCTCCGGCTCGCCGGGGCCGAGGATCACCACCGGCGGATTGCCCATGCCGGGCTTCAGCGCCCCCGCATCGGTGAAATAGGGTGCGCCGCCGAATGTCGGTTCCGCGCCCGTCACCTCTCCCACCACATGAATGACGTCCGCCATCCACGGGTCGTTCGGGTCGGTCCATACCGGGTCCGCCGTGCTCGTGACGTGGAACGACACGCACCCGCCTGCCGCGCGCGTGAAGCGCTCCACAAGCTCCTTGCGATCGAGGCCGGGCACGATGCGCACGTCGACGCCGATCCGCGCCTCGTCCGGCACGGAGTTCACGTTCATGCCGCCCTTGAGCCAGCCGACATTCGCCGTCGGGCGTCCGAGCACGGGGTGCGCGTCGCCCGAGAAGTCGAACTTTTCAAGCGCCAAGGCCGCGCGCGCCGCCTTGTAGACCGCGTTGACGCCCTGCTCAGGCATGGAACCGTGCGCGGTCACGCCCTTCGCCACGCCTTCGAGCCAGAACACGCCCTTGTGCCCGGCAAGCGGGCGATTGGCCGTCGGCTCGCCGATGACGATCGCTCCGGCGGGCGGCAGAAGCCCGTGCTTCTTCATGTGGTTCGAGCCTTCGCAGCCGCGCTCCTCCCCCGCCGTGATGACGAGCACGAGGCCGGGCGTGCCTTCTAGACGCGGCGCGAGCTTCACCGCCGCCGCAACGAAAGCCGCGACACCGCCTTTCATGTCGCTCGACCCGCGCCCATGGACACGGCCGAACGCCAGTTCGCCGCCGAACGGCTCGACCGTCCACGGCGCGGCACCCAGCGGCACGACATCGGTATGGCCGGAAAAGCAGATCGGCTTTTTCTCGGATGTGCCGCCGATGACGGCGATGAGGTTCTCGCGGTTCTCGCCGATACCCGGATGTTTGATCGAGAAGCCCGCCGCGTCGAGGATGCCACCGAGATAGCGCGCGCAAGGGGCTTCGTTACCCGGCGGGTTGACGGTATCGAAGCGGATCAACTCTTGCGTGAGATGGATGGCGGAAATCATGCGGCTGCGCGCTCTTCGTGGCGGAAACGCACTACGCTACCGCATGTCGCCTTGCGCGGGAATAGCGGAAGCGGTTGCGCCGCTCATGCCGATCTGTGATCGCTCAATCTATCCATCTGCTTTGACGCCGCTATAACGCGTGCTATGAAAGCGCTCGCATAGCAATAAGAAGCGTGGGCGCTGGGGTTAACCGTATATGTGGATAGTCTTCGCTTGGGTGGTGTTCTGCTGGATAGTCGGCACCTTCACGCGCACCCTTGTTGGGGTGGGGCTTTTTTTTGCACCAATCGTTGGCCTAATCACCTTCAGCATAACTGAACGTGCAGAAGCCGGGTGGTTAGCCGCCGGTTTGACCGTCTTCATTCCAGTCGGTTTTCACATTGACAAAAAAGAAAAGTACGAAGCCGAGCTAAAGGCAAAAGAACGAGAACGGAACGAAGCGGAAATCGCTCGTGAAATGGAGAAAAAGAAACGGCTTCAAATTCAAGCGGATGTCGATGAAGCATATAACGTTTTAACAAAACTTTCAGGAAGCGAAGAGGCGAGACAGTTATGTCAAGATTATATAGATTTCTATTGCAATGATATAATGGAATTAGAAACAAAGAAAGCCTTCGAGACAAAAATAACCGAGTTTGCCAGACCTCACATAGAAGCGATAAAATTGAAGCAGCTTGAAGAAGAAGAGCGGCGATGGCAAGAAGAGGAAAGGCAGGAACAGCTCAGGTTAGCTGAAATCAAGGCAAAAAATGCCATTCTGAGAAAACGTTATATTGATAATACGTAAGGTGCCTAAGCACCGCCGGCCTCCGTCTTGAGCCACGCCGCGCAGCACGCCTTCGCGAGGTCGCGGACACGCAGGATATAGCTCTGCCGCTCGGTCACCGAGATCACGCCGCGCGCGTCAAGCAGGTTGAAGATGTGGCTCGCCTTGATGCACTGGTCGTAGGCGGGCAAAACCTGCAAATGGCGCGCGCCCTCTTCCTTCGGCTCGCCCGCCGCGAGCAGCGCCTTGCATTCCTTCTCGGCGTCGCGGAAGCGCTGGAGCAGGATCGCGGTGTCGGCGAATTCGAAATTGTGCCGCGAATATTCCTGCTCGGCCTGACGGAACACATCGCCGTAGAGCACGCGCTTGTCGTCGTCGCGGCCGTTGTAGTTGAGCTTGTAGACGCTATCGACGTTCTGGATGTACATCGCGAGACGTTCGAGGCCGTAGGTGAGTTCGCCCGCGACCGGATCGCAGTCGAAGCCGCCCACCTGCTGGAAATAGGTGAACTGCGACACTTCCATGCCGTCGCACCACACTTCCCAGCCGAGCCCCCACGCGCCGAGCGTCGGGCTTTCCCAGTCGTCCTCGACGAAGCGGATGTCATGCACGCGCGGATCGATGCCGAGGCGCACGAGGCTTTCGAGGTAAAGCTCCTGAATGTTCTCGGGCGACGGTTTCAGGATCACCTGAAACTGATAATAATGCTGGAGACGGTTCGGGTTCTCGCCGTAACGCCCGTCCTTCGGCCGCCGCGACGGCTGCACGAAAGCAGCATGCCACGGCTTCGGCCCCAGCGCGCGCAGCGTCGTCGCCGGGTGGAACGTGCCCGCACCCACTTCCATGTCGTAGGGCTGAAGAATGACGCAGCCCTGCTCCGCCCAGTAATGCTGGAGCGTGAGGATCAGATCCTGGAAGGAATGCGCGGGATCGAGTGTCGTCGTGGGCTTCACGTGTTTCATGGGGCGGAACCGATGGGTGCGATTTGCGCGCACGGTAGCCGCGTTTTGGCGTCGGAACAACGCGTTTAGCGTTAGAAAACGCGCTGCGAGCTTTGCAATAAACGTTTTTTGCGTTTTGAATGGATCCTCTCCGCATAGCGCAGCCGGTAGTCCAGTTTGCATTTGCCAACGCAGAGCTTATATCAGCGGCGATGCAGCATATTACAATGCATATCGCGCCTGCGCTCACGCTTGCGAACCTCATCACGACGTCGCGCATCGCTGCCGCCGTGTTGCTCGCCCTTGCGGCGCTGAGCGGATGGCCAACGAAGCTTGTCGCCGCGCTCGTCGCCTATGCCGCCGCTTCCGATGCGCTCGACGGCATGGCGGCGCGGGCACGCGGCGAGGTCACGGCCTTCGGCGCAATGTTCGACCAGTTCGCCGACAAGATCTTCATCGCGACCGCGCTCGCCCTCCTCATCGCGAGCGGCGCGATCTCGGGCGCCGACGTGCTGGCCGCGCTCGCGATCCTCGCCCGCGAGGGCGCCGTTCTCGCCCTTCGCCATGAGGCACGGCGCAACGGCATGGCCGCTCCGGTGAGCGCGCTGGCCAAGGTCAAGACCGCCTCTCAATATCTCGCGGTGTTTCTCATTTTTGCCGCCGCCATCGAACCGCCGTCGCGTGTTCTCCTCGAAGCCGGCCTTGCCGCGCTGTGGATCGCGGCGGGTTTGAGCCTCTTCACCGCCGCCACGTATCGTCTTCGCATGCGGGAGCGCAAATGGACGTGACGATCAAATATTTCGCCTGGATGCGCGAGCGCGTCGGCTTGCCGGAAGAACGCGTCGCGCTGCCCGCGCATGTGGCGACTGTCGCGGACGTCGTCGCCTGGCTCGCGACGCGCGGCGAAAATTACGCCGCCGCCTTCGCGAAGCCGCACCTCGTCCGCGCCGCCGTCGATCAAATTCACGCCTCGCATGAGACTACTGTCTTAGGCGCGCGGGAAATCGCGTTCTTCCCACCCGTAACCGGTGGATGATATGACGTGCCCCAGCATCTTCGGACGGGGAAAACCATGAGCAAGGCACGTCAGGGCAACTATTTCGAGGATTTCAGGCTTGGGCAGGTGATAGCGCACGCCACGCCGCGCACGGTCACGGCAGGCGACGTCGCGCTCTACACCGCGCTTTACGGCCCGCGCTTCGCGGTGCAGTCGTCGGATGCCTTCGCGAAGGCCATCGGTTATCCGGCCGCGCCCGTCGACGACCTGCTCGTGTTCCACATCGTTTTCGGCAAGACGGTGCCGGATATCTCGCTGAACGCGGTGGCTAACCTCGGCTACGCGGAACTGCGCTTCCTGAAGCCGGTCTTCCCCGGCGACACGCTGTCGTCTACCTCCGAAGTGATCGGCCTCAAGGAAAATTCCAACAAGCAGTCCGGCGTCGTCTATGTCCGCACCACGGGGCGCGACCAGTCAGGCGCGCCCGTGCTGGAATACGTCCGCTGGGTGATGGTGAAGAAGCGAGACGAAGCCGCGGAGGCGCCCGCGCCGCACGTGCCGAGCCTCAAGGCCGCCGTCGATCCGTCGGAACTCGGCGGTGCGCTTCCGCCGCTCACGCTGGAAGGCTACGACACGAAGCTTTCCGGCAACGCGGCGCGCTGGGGAGATTACGAAATCGGCGAGAAGATCGATCACCTCGACGCCATGACGCTCGAAGAGGCCGAGCACCAGCTTGCGACGCGACTCTACCAGAACACGGCGAAGGTGCACTTCAACCTGCACGAACAGGCCCAGGGCCGCTTCAAGCGCCGCCTCATCTACGGCGGCCACATCATCTCGCTCGCGCGCGCGCTTTCGTTCAACGGTCTTGAGAACGCGTTCCACATCGCCGCGATCAATGCGGGGCGGCACGTCTCGCCAGCCTTCGCGGGCGACACCGTCTATGCGTGGAGCGAGGTGCTCGACAAGCAGCCGCTGCCGGGGCGCGACGATGCGGGCGCGCTCAGGCTGCGCCTCATCGCGGCGAAGGACAAGCCCTGCGCCAGCTTCCCGTACAAGGCTGGGGAGCAATACGACGCGTCCGTGCTGCTCGATCTCGACTACTGGGCCGCGCTCCCGCGCTGAGTCCGCAGCGGGCTCCGGCGGCGAGCTTCGCAAGGGCTCGTCAAGGATGCCCGCCAGGCTGCGACCCGTCGCCGCCATGGCTGGCATACGCTGAGCGTGAACGTGACAGCGCAGCCCGCAAACCTTTGCTGCGCTTGCGGTTGCGCGCGATCACAAGACGGCGAGACGGCGGGAGCGCGGCAAATTGGATTTCCATTTCGCCGCCAGAGCCTGTATGGAAGTTGCAAATTCTTGGACTGGTTCTAGAACCTCGTCCAGATCACAGTCCCGCCCGGATCTTGTCGCCGAAAGCCTTAGCGGTTCCGCGCCGCCGTTTGTTGCTGCCCGTCGGCCTGAGCGATATAGTCCGGGGCGTTAAGAAAAACTGCATCGAGGGTTAAGAAGGATTGCATGATGGCGGAAGCCAAGCCTATCGCGGACACACGGCCGCTGGCGCCGAAACCGATGTCTCCGCATCTTTCGATCTACCGTTTCAAGATCAACATGATCCTTTCGATCATGCATCGCGTGACGGGGATCACGAACTATTTTGGCAGCCTCATCCTCGCGGTCTGGATCGCGTCGGCGGCGACGAGCGAACAGGCTTTTAATACGGTCAGTTCATACCTCGCGACACCGCTCGGTCTCGTCATCCTCATCGGCTTCACCTGGTCCGTGATGCACCACATGCTCGGCGGCATCCGTCACTTCATCTGGGATGTGGGCTGGGGTTTCACCAAGCCCGCCGTCAAGTTCCTGTCCTGGGCGACGCTGTTCGGCTCGCTCACGCTGACGGCGATCATCTGGGGTTACGCACTTTCGCACTGGGGCCACGCCCTTTCGCTTGGGGGGGCCCGCTGATGCCTTCGACGACCTACAGAACGGAACTCAAGAAAGTCCGCGGCCTCGGTTCTGCCATCGGCGGCCCAGGCACGGACCACTTCTGGGCGCAGCGGCTCACGGCTGTCTCGAACCTCTTCGTGGTGGCGTTCCTCGTCTACACCGGGCTCACGCTCGCGGGCGCGCCGATTGGGGAAGTGAAGGCGTTCTTCGGCCACCCCTTCAACGCGATCGCGTCGATCCTCGTGGTGATCTCGACCGCCATCCATATGCGCCTCGGCATGCAGGTTCCGGTCGAGGAATACATGCCCCACGGCCTCAAGGTTCCGTTTCTCTTCCTGAACACCTTCTTCGTGATCGTGATCGCCGTCGTCGGCGTGCTGTCGATCCTGAAGCTTTTCCTTGGAAATTAGTCTCATGGCGGATGCAAAACTGAACGGCGTCGCCGCTCCCACGGTGAACGGGCGCGCGTACAAGATTCACGATCACACCTTCGATGTGGTCGTGGTCGGCGCTGGCGGCGCGGGCCTTCGCGCGACACTCGGCTGTGCACAGGCGGGCCTCAAGACGGCCTGCGTGACGAAGGTTTTCCCCACGCGCTCGCATACCGTTGCGGCGCAGGGCGGCATCGCGGCCGCGCTCGGCAACATGGGTCCGGACGACTGGCGCTGGCACATGTACGACACCGTAAAAGGGTCGGACTGGCTCGGCGATCAGGACGCAATCGAATATCTCTGCCGCAACGCGCCCGCCGCCGTGTACGAGCTTGAACATTACGGCATGCCTTTCAGCCGCACCGAGGCGGGCAAGATCTACCAGCGTCCGTTCGGCGGCATGACCACCGAATTCGGCGAAGGCCCGCCGGCGCAGCGCACCTGCGCCGCCGCCGATCGCACCGGCCACGCCATGCTGCACACGCTCTACGGCCAGTCGCTTCGCTATTCGGCCGACTTCTTCGTGGAGCACTTCGCGCTCGACCTCATCATGGACGACGGCATCTGCCGGGGCGTGATGTCGCTCTCGCTCGAAGACGGCTCGATCCACCGCATTCGCGCGAAGAAGACGATCATCGCGACGGGCGGTTATGGCCGCACCTATTTCTCGGCCACGTCCGCGCATACCTGCACGGGCGACGGCAACGCCATGGTGCTGCGCGCGGGGCTTCCGCTGCAGGACATGGAGTTCGTGCAGTTCCATCCGACCGGCATCTACGGCGCTGGCGTGCTCATCACCGAGGGCGCACGCGGCGAGGGCGGCTACCTCACCAACTCGCAAGGCGAGCGCTTCATGGAGCGCTACGCGCCGCATGCGAAGGATCTGGCGAGCCGCGACGTGGTTTCGCGCTCGATGACCATCGAGATCCGCGAGGGGCGCGGTGTCGGCCCGAACAAGGACCACATCTATCTCCACCTCGACCATCTCGACCCGAAGATCCTCGCCGAGCGTCTGCCCGGCATCACCGAGAGCGCGCAGATCTTCGCGGGCGTGGACCTTCGCCGTCAGCCGATCCCGGTTATCCCGACCGTCCACTACAACATGGGCGGCATCCCGACGAACCATCTCGGCGAGGCGATCAACCCGCGCGCGGGCGACCCGGATGCGACGATCCCCGGCCTGATGGCCATCGGCGAAGCATCCTGCGCGAGCGTGCACGGCGCGAACCGCCTCGGCTCAAACTCGCTGATCGATCTCGTGGTGTTCGGCCGGGCCGCAGCGCTGCGCTGCGCCGAGACCATCGAGAAAGGTCAGCATCCGAACCTCGCGGCGAACGCAGGCGAGGAAGCCATCGCCCGCCTCGACCGCTTCCGCCACGCCAACGGCTCGACGCCCACCGCCGTGCTTCGCGGCAAGATGCAGCGCATCATGCAGAACAATTGCGCGGTGTTCCGGCAGGCAGACGTGCTCGAAGAGGGCGTGCGGCTCATCAAAGAGGTGTGGGATGGCATCGAGGACGTTCGCGTCACCGACCGCTCGCTCGTCTGGAACACGGACCTCACCGAGACGCTCGAATTCAACAACATGATCGGCCTGGCGCTTGCCACGGTGACGGGCGCGCGTGACCGGCAGGAAAGTCGCGGCGCGCATGCCCGCGAGGACTTCCCGAACCGGGACGATCAGAACTGGATGAAGCACACGCTCGCCTATGGCGACGACGAGAAGCGCACGGTGACGCTCGACTATCGCCCGGTGCATACGCACACGCTGACAAACGACGTGCAGTACATCCAGCCGAAGGCACGCGTGTACTGAACGCATTCGTCGGCTCAAGGCTTTCGCAAAGAAATCATGGCCGGGGCTTTCCCGGCCATTTGCGTTCCTGCGCCCGATCCGGCGGCGTTCGCAATGACCTACGCGCGCCCGAACCAGAAGCCCGCAGCCGCCAGACACGCCAGGGCCGCTACGTTTACGTAGTAGGCGTTCGAAACCGCAAACCATGCCGGGCGGCCGAACTGCTTTTTCGCGAGCAACCAGAGCGCGACAGGCAGCGTCAGCAGCGGCAGAAGCGTCGGCGCGAAGAGGCACGCACCCAACACACACAGCACCGTCGGGATCGCGTCGTCGATGAGAGCGTCGTAGCGCGTTACCACGGCGCCGGGCGGATAGGTGCCGTCCTCGAACGGCGCGATGGCATTGCGCGCCTGCCGGATAAAGAAAAGAAAGAAGAGCACTCCCGAAATCGCGGCGGCATCGACGACCCAGACGGGCGGCTTTGACGAGAACACCGCCGCCCCGAAGCCCACGAACGGCTCTGTCGCCGCCCGCCACGCCTTCAGGATAGGCATGGAAAGCTCGCCGAACGCGAGCCCGAACGTGCTCTCCAGGATCGACAGGACCGCCAGGCCTTCAACCAGCAAGGCGGCGCAGAACACGGCGTCGGCCGCGATTGCCCTCAGCATTTCGATCGCTTCCCCTTCGACCGCCCATGATTAAAAGACGGTAAGACTTGCCCGTTATCCTTACCACTCTCTTTGAGCGCGAGGATTTCTCCTGCATACTCCGGACTGTCGAAAACGGAAATCCGGCTGTTGCAGAATACGATGGCGCCCTGATTTCTTTTCGGCTTCGCGCCGACGAGATATCCTTTGTCACATGCGCAGGGTTTCATGCGCGCGAGTGTCAAACCGGTAGGAGTGTCGGAATGGCAAGCTTCGCCGCCGAAGCATCGCCATGAACGGCGGTTACGTCGTGCGGGCCCGAAACGCCGGCGCCATGGCGCCGGCGGTCAGCAGGACAAACCCAGGCGGGGATTTTGATGTTTCGTAAAGTGTTAGCGGGCCTTGTGCTTTTCGCCGTCGCAGCAGCGGTGGCGCTTCTGGCCGAACCGTCGCCGAACCGGGCCCCTCAGGCCGCGCCCGCGCCGGCCGCCATCGCCGTCGCGACCGTGCCCGCGCGGATGCGCGACGTGCCGGTGCTCCTTTCCGGCATCGGCGCAGTCGAGGCGTTCCAGATCGTGCAGATACGCTCCCGCGTGGATGGAACGCTCGACAGGGTGAATTTCACCGAAGGCCAGCTCGTCAAGAAGGGCGACGTCCTCGCGATCATCGATCCGCGCCTCTACCGCGCCGCGCTCGACTCCGCCAGGGCGAAGCTCTCGCAGGACAAGGCGCAACTCGCATCCGACGAGAAAGACTTGAGCCGCAGTGTCCAGCTTTCGACGCAGCGCTTTGCCTCGCAGCAAACGGTGGACCAGCTTACCGCGAAAGTCGATATCGGCCGCGCGCTCGTGCAGGCCGATGAAGCCGCCATCCGCACCGCCGAAACCAATCTCAGCTACACGACGATTACCGCCCCCTTCGATGGAAGGATCGGCATTTCCTCGGTTCACGCCGGAAACATCGTCCGCGCGAACGACCAGACCTTCATCGCCGAACTCACGCAGGTCGATCCGATCTCCCTCGTCTTCACCCTGCCCGAAGCGAGGCTCCCCCTCGTCCGCGAGGCGCAGAAGGCCGGGCCGGTTTCGGTTATCGCTCTCGATCACGACGCGAAAGAGCCGGTGGCGAGGGGCAAGCTGAGCGTCATCGACAACAAGGTCGACCAGACCACCGGAACGATCCGCCTCAAGGCGACGTTCGACAACAGGAACGATGCGCTGTGGCCGGGCCAATATGCGCCCGTGCTCGTCGAGGCGGGGGTGCGAAGGAATGCGGTGACGGTGCCTACCGCTGCCGTGCAGCGCGGGCCGAACGGCCTTTATGTTTGGATCGCAACCCCCGAGCGGCGTGCGCAGATGGTCGCCGTCGAAACCGGGCCGAGCCATGACGATGAAACGGTGATCGCGAAGGGCGCAACCGAAGGCGATCTCGTGATCGTCTCAAACCACTACCGCTTGCGCCCCGGCATCGAGATCGAGCCCAAGGCGAAGCCCGTGGCTGCCACCGACGCCGCGGGCCGCACATGAGCCTTTCAACGCCCTTCATTCTTCGCCCGGTCGCCACCACTCTCATGATGGCGGCCATTGTGCTTTCGGGAGTGGCAGCCTTTTTCTACCTGCCGGTTGCGCCGCTGCCGCAGGTCGACTTCCCGACGATCCAGGTTTCGGCGCAGCTTCCGGGCGCGTCCGCGCAAACCATGGCTTCCTCGGTCGCGACCCCGCTCGAACAGCAGTTCGGCCAGATCGCGGGCGTGACGCAGCTCACCTCCACGAGCACGCTCGGCAATACGCAGATCAACATTCAGTTCGAACTGGACCGCAACATCGACGCGGCGGCCCAGGACGTGCAGGCCGCGATCACGGCCGCCGGGCGAAAGCTGCCCACCTCGCTCAGTTCGCCGCCGAGCTACCGCAAGTTCAATCCGGCCGATCCGCCGATCATCATCCTGTCGGTGACGGCGGACACGCTCCCCATAACCGAAGTCAGCGATCAGGCTGAAAACATCCTCGCCCAGCAGATCTCGCAAATCCGGGGCGTGGCCAATGTGAACATCGGCGGACAACAGAAGCCGTCCGTGCGCGTGCAGGTCGACCCGGAGCGGCTGGCATCGCGCGGCCTGACCCTCGAAGACGTGCGCGCCATGCTCGGCACGATTACCGCCGATGCCGCCAAGGGCACCGTTCAGGGCGTGGAGCAAAGCTTCACCATCGCGGCGAACGATCAGATCGTGAAGCCCGAGGATTACGAAAAGGTCATCCTCGCCTATCGCAACGGCGCGCCGATCCGCGTCGCCGATGTGGGCCGCGCCGTGGCGGGGCCGGAGAACACGCTTTCGGGCGCATGGGCGAACGGCAACCGCGCGGTGCTGCTCGTCGTCTTCAAGCAGCCGGGCGCCAATGTCATCGAGACGGTCGACGCGATCAAGGCGGCGCTGCCGAAATTCGCAAGCGTGATCCCGGCCGGCGTCAAGGTCGACATCATGAACGACCGGACGGAAACCATCCGCGCGTCGGTCCACGAGGTCGAGTTCACGCTCGTGCTCACCATCGGGCTCGTGGTGCTGGTCGTTCTCCTGTTCCTGCGCAACGTCCGCGCCACGCTGATCGCGAGCGCCATTGTCCCGATCTCGCTCATCGGCACTTTCGCCGTGATGTATGTCGCGGGCTTCAGTCTCGACAATCTGTCGCTCATGGCGCTCGTCATCGCGGTCGGCTTCGTGGTGGATGACGCCATCGTGGTCGTCGAAAACATCGTCCGCCATGTGGAGGACGGCGAGCCGCCCTTCCGCGCGGCGTTGAAAGGCGCGAGCGAGATCGGCTTTACCGTGATGTCGATCAGCCTTTCGCTTGTCGCGGTGTTCATCCCGCTCCTGCTCATGGGCGGAATCATCGGGCGGCTGATGCATGAATTCGCGATGACCGTCACGGTTACCATCGCGGTTTCGGTCGTGGTCGCGCTGACGCTCACGCCCATGTTGTGCTCGCGCTTCCTGACGCCGCACGCCGAGGAACGGCCGGGTCTCCTTTCCCGCGCGGTCGGCAGCTTTTTGGAAACGCTTCAGGCGGCCTATGCGCACACCCTCGACGTGGCGCTGCGCTTCCGGCTGTTTACACTCATGGTGTTTTTCGCAACCCTTGGACTGACGATTTATCTTTTCATTGTCATTCCCAAGGGCTTCTTCCCCGTGCAGGATACCGGCTCCATCGGCGCCATCACGGACGCGCCGCAGGACATCTCCTTCGACGAGATGGTGCGGCGTCAGCGGGCGCTGGCCGATATCATCGCCGAAGATCCTGACATAGCGACCGTGGCCTCCTACCTCGGATCGTCTCCCGGAGCCACGCTGAATTCCGGGCGTATCTTCATCCGGCTCAAGCCTTGGGGCGAACGCAAGGGGACCGCGCTCGATATCGTGAACAGGCTGCGTCCGAAGCTCGCCGAGGTGCAGGGCGCGGCAGCGTTTCTGTCGCCGTCGCAGGACATCACCGTCGGTGCGCGGACGTCGCGCGCGCTCTACCAGTACACGCTTCAGGACGCGAGCCTCGAAGAACTGAACGAGTGGACGCCCCGCATCGTCGAGAAGCTCAAGACGGTGCCCGCGCTCGCCGACGTTTCGACGGATCTTCTGATCAACGCACCGCAGCTTTCAGTGAGGATAGACCGCGACCGCGCCTCGCTTTACGGCATCACGCCCCAACATATCGACGCGACGCTCAACAGCGCGCTCGGTCAGCGCCAGGTGGTTCAATACTACACGCAGCTTTCCACCTACAATGTGGTGCTCGAAATCCTGCCGGAGCTTCAGGCGCAGCCGGACGTGCTGAACCGCATCTATGTGCGCTCGCCGAATACGGGGCAGATGCTGCCTCTGTCTACGCTCGTCACCTTCGACACGGATAAAACCGGCTATCTGTCCATCACTCACCAGAGCCAGTTTCCGTCCGCGACCGTGTTCTTCAACCTGAAGCCCGGCGTTGCGCTGGGCGAAGCTGTCACGGCGGTGAACGCGGCAATGGCGGAGATCGGCGCGCCAACGACGCTGGTCGGCAGCTTTCAGGGCAACGCGCAGGCCTTCCAGGATTCGCTGCGCACCACGCCGATCCTGATCGTGGCCGCGCTCGTCACCGTCTACATCATCCTCGGCATGCTCTACGAGAGCTTCATTCATCCGCTCACGATCCTGTCGACGCTGCCGTCGGCGGGGGTCGGAGCGCTGCTCATGCTGATGGCGTTCGGCTTCGACCTCTCGGTGATCGGCATCATCGGCATCATCCTGCTGATCGGCATCGTGAAGAAGAACGGCATCATGATGGTCGACTTCGCCATCACGGCGGAGCGGCAACGCGGGCTGTCGGCCGAGGCATCGATCCGCGAGGCGGCGCTGCTCCGCTTCCGCCCG
The DNA here is from genome assembly GCF_003992725.1 of Rhodomicrobium lacus. Taxonomy (NCBI): domain Bacteria; kingdom Pseudomonadati; phylum Pseudomonadota; class Alphaproteobacteria; order Hyphomicrobiales; family Hyphomicrobiaceae; genus Rhodomicrobium; species Rhodomicrobium lacus. Next base: position 154,098 of record NZ_RZNF01000004.1, read on the forward strand.
ATCCTGATGACGACGGCGGCGGCGCTGCTGGGCGGCGTGCCGTTGATGCTCGGCACCGGGTCCGGCTCGGAGCTGCGCCAGCCGCTCGGCTACGCCATGGTGGGCGGCCTCGCGCTGAGCCAGATCCTCACGCTTTACACGACGCCGGTGATCTATCTCTATCTCGACAAGCTGCAAAGCCGCCTGACGCGCGGGACGAAAGCGGCGCATGAGGCCACGCAGGAGGAGGCGCTTGAACCCGAACTGGCCGACGCGCTCCCCGAGCCGTCGAGGAAGGCCGCGGAGTGACGCCCTCCCGTGATCGCTTCATTGCGATTTATCTCAAAACCCGGAGAGGACGCGTTTCCGGCTGCCGATAATGCGGTAGATGAAATTCGGAGCGTGACGACCGGCCACGCCCCGAAGCATCGATCCGCGATCAGTCTTCCAGCAGCGAACGCAGCATCCACGCGGTCTTTTCGTGGACGTCGAGCCGCTGCGTCAGAAGGTCTGCGGTCGGCTGGTCGTTCGCCTCTTCGAGTAGCGGGAACAGATCGCGCGCGGTGCGGGCGGTCGCCTCCTGCGCATCGACGAGATGGCGCACCATCTCCATGGCCTTCGGCACGCCCGTCACTTCCTTGATGGAGGTCAGCTTGCCGAACTCCGCATAGGTGCCGGGCGCGGGGAAGCCGAGTGCGCGGATGCGCTCCGCGATGAGGTCGAGCGCGTTCCACTGCTCGGTATATTGCTGCATGAACATCACGTGGAGCGTGTTGAACATCGGTCCGGTCACGTTCCAGTGGAAATTGTGCGTCATGAGGTAGAGGCTGTAGCTGTCCGCGAGAAGGTGCGACAACCCGTTTGCAATCTTCTCGCGTTGTTCTTCGGGGATACCGATGTTGATCTGAGGCGCGCGTTTCATATGCTGTCCTTTCGAGTGAACGAGATCAAAAAGGCGATTGCCCGATGCCCGGCTCATGCCGCAAAGCCGGGTTCGGGAAATCCACTCTCTGGAGCCGGACCCGATCAATGGATCGGCCTCGTCGGCGAACCCTCCGCTTTCCAGCGAAGACGGCTTCACAGATGGGTCGACCGACCGGAACAGACCCAGGGCGAATATAATGCTCGCCGTCGCGCTTTGTGAGACATCGCGGTTCGTTTGCCAACGGAAACTTGGCCGCAAGGCAGTCAGGGGGCAAAGCGGCGCGCGGCGGTCTCAGAACCGCGCGGCTTGCGGCTTCACCACTTCGCGTCAATCGGTGCGCCGTCGAAGATTTCGGCAAGCCGTCTCCTGACGGGCTCCACCGTTCCTTGCGGAAGTTCGTCTCGCGCGAAGAACCGGCTTTCCACGATTTCGCGGTTCGGCTTCGGCACGCGCGGACGCTCCCACTCCGGGACGACAAAAACCGCCACGTGATCGTTAGGCATGGTGGAAAAATTCGCGAACAGCCCATGCAGCCGCACGGGCCCCTTGAGGATGACGCCCGCCTCCTCGAACAACTCGCGCGTGAGCGCCGTCTCGGCCGTTTCACGCCACTCGATGCCGCCGCCGGGGAAGTGCCATCCGGGGCGGTAGCCGTGGCGCACGAGAAGCACGCGGCCATCGTCGTCGGTCACGACTCCTTGCGCGCCGAGCGTTGCACCGCGCCTGTAGCGCCAATACGTGGCAATGACGCGTATTGCTAATTTACCGGGCATGGCGTGCGGACTGATGGTTGAGCTTGACCGGACCATGCGGCGCGCCGCCGCCCATTGCAAGCGCCGTATCGGGATGAGCGGCGCCGGCTTTATCGTGTGTCGGTCAGGCCTCGCGGGCGAAATCGCTCGTCCACACACCGCCCGCATCACACCCCGATGATTTGCTTTGCGCGGCGCGTGAGATACAAGTGTTGCTCGACTTACGACGGATCGAGCCGGCGCCGCCCCCCGGACAGCGGCGCGACCGATCCGGGAGATCCTCATGCGCCGCCTCCCCACCGTCAGCCTGCTCATCGCCTGCGCGGCCATCATGCTGGCCATCAACATGGGCATCAGGCAAACCTTCGGCCTCTACATGAAGCCGATCAGCCAGGATCTCGACCTGGACAGGCAGGTGTTTTCGTTCGCCATGGCGCTCATGAACCTCGTCTGGGGCGTGGCGGGGCCGTTTGCGGGCGCGGCGGCGGACAAGTTCGGCTCGCTGCGCGTGGTGCTCGGCGGCACCGCGTTCTACGCGGGTGGCCTCGCGCTGATGGCGACGGCCTCCAGCGGCACCCAACTTGCGCTTGCGGGAAGTCTTGTCGGCATCGGCATCGCGGGCACGGGCTTTTCAGCCGTGTTCGGTGCCGTCGCACGCGCGGCATCGCCCGAGCGGCGCGCCTCGGCGCTCGGTCTCGTGACGATGGGCAGCGCCATCGGCCAGTTCATGGCGTTGCCTTACGCGCATGTGATCCTCGAAGCGACGGACTGGTCGGCCACGCTCTGGATCATGGCGATCACCGCAGCGCTGATCGCTCCGCTCGGCTTTGCGTTGACGAGCGGCGACAGCAGTTCGCACCCCGGCGCGCATTCCGATCAACGTGTCGGAGCGGCGCTGTCGGAGGCGCTTCGCTATCCAAGCTTCCTGCTGCTGACGGCGGGTTTCTTCGTCTGCGGCTTTCACCTCGCGGGCGTCGGCGTACACCTGCCGGCCTTCCTCGCGGACAAGGGCTTCGGGCCGAGCCTCGGAGCGCTGGCCCTCACCATCATCGGCGCCGCGAACATTCTGGGCACATGGGCATTCGGCCGGATCGGCGACATCGCGCCGAAGCACCTGACGCTTGCGGCGCTGTATTTCGCCCGCGCGCTGATCTTCCTGGCCCTCATCTACCTGCCGCTGACCGAAACGGCGGTGCTGATCTACGCCTTCCTGATCGGGCTCCTCTGGCTCGGCACGATCCCGCTCACGAGCGGCCTCATCGTGACGTTTTTCGGCCCGCGCTGGCTGTCCATGCTGTACGGCGTCGTATTTTTCTCGCATCAGGTCGGCAGCTTCATGGGCGCGTGGCTCGGCGGCTGGTTTTATGATACCACTCATTCCTACGATCTTTTGTGGTGGTCGTCGGTCGCCGTCGGGATGCTCGCGGCGCTTTTGCATCTGCCCATACGCGAGGGGCCCTCGCCGAGGCTCGCCGCCGCCCCCGCAGAGTGATGGATGACATGCCGCAAGCCGTGAAATGGAGTTTCATCGCAGCCGTCGCACTCCTTGTCGCGGGAGCGGCCTGGATCATGATCGAGCGCGGACCTGCGCTTCTCCTCGATCTCGGCGGCGCGATCGCGGGCTGCTTCTGACAAGCGCCGTAACGGCAACCGGCGTGACGCACATCCGAAAAGCGCGCGGGCGCATCGAGATCCGCACACGAAAACGCACTGAAGCAGGGCGGCCCTTGGTTGTCATCATGACCAGGGCGCCGATCTGCGGCGCGGTCAAAACGCGGCTTGCGCGCGAGATCGGGCCAGTGGCGGCGTCCGCGCTCACGCGCGCCCTGACGGCGAGGCTCCTTCGCGAGCTTGCATGCGACGCGCGCTTTCGATGCATGCTGGCGGTCTCGCCTCCGACCGCCACTATGGCGCGTTTTCCGGCGTGGCGCGCGGGCGGGCGCGTTCAGCGACTGGCGCAAGTTCGCGGCGATCTCGGCGCGCGGATGCAAGCTTTGCTCGACCGCTGCGGAAAGGAGCCGGTCGTCGTCGTCGGCACCGACATTCCGGGCATCGCGCGCGAAATCATCGCGGACGCCTTGCGCCTTTTGCGCCGCGCGGACGCTGTTTTCGGCCCGGCGGAAGATGGAGGTTACTGGCTTGTCGGGCTCAGGCGCCGTCCGAAAATCCTCAAGCCCTTCGCAAATGTCCGCTGGTCGTCGGAACACGCGCTTGCCGATACGCTCGCCAATCTTCAGGGGTGCCGCGTCGCCTTTGCGAAAACGCTGTTCGATATCGATACAGGAGCCGACTACCGGCGCTACCGCCGGCTTGAGAGCGCCGCAACTCGCATCATATTTGCGAAAAATTTATAGAAAATTTGCTATAAGAATGTGGCTTGCGTTTCTTGCAAGCAAACCCTCTCGCAGCCGTGCCCGCCCGACACTGGCACCGGTTGCGAATTCCGGCCGGCCAGGCTGTGCGCCTTGCCGGTCGGGACCGACGAGACCGGCAGAACAGGCGGAGCACAGTGGCGGAAGATTCAAAGCCAGACGGTGCGGGAACACCGAAACCAGCGGGTGGGACGAATGTCCCGCCGCCGGGCTACATCTTCGCGCTGGTACCAGCCCCTGCCGCCCCACCGACCCCGCCTCCGGCGCAAACCGAAAAAAAGGAAAGTCCACCGACACCGAAAGACGAAGCGATGGTTCCGCCTCGCCTGCTTTACCTTATCCTGGTGCCGATCGCGCTCTGGGACGTCTACACGACCTATCTCGGCGTTTCGTATTTCTTCGACCTGCCGACGAACCCGGACATCAATCCCGGCCAGTTCGTCTTCGGACTCGTGGTCACGCTGATCGTTTTTCTCTTCGTGGTTACGACGCAGTTCATCCACTCGCTGCCCGCGCATGGCGGCCCGATCCTGATCCTCAAGGGCGCTTGGGCGACTGCCGTGGCTATCGACCTCTACACCGCATGGGACGGGACGCGGCGTATCGTTTTCTACGGCGAGGAAGACGCCGCCAAGGGCGTTGGCGTCGCCATCGTCGCGGCGCTGATCGTGACATCGACGATTTTCCTGTCGCAGCTTCTGCTCGGGAGAAAAGCCAAGGCCTGAGGCGCGCGTCGCTTTATGCCGACCTGTCCGGCCCCGTTCTGCCGCGTCGCGCCGCAGTGGCCGAAGCTTATTGAGACCTTATTGCCAGAAACGGATGCTGCACGATCGTCTCTACGTCATCTGGTCCCGATCGCGCAGGCTGATCCAAATGCGCGCTGATCTACCCGTATCGTTCCACCAGCTTCTCCGGCGGCACGCCGCGCAGGTACAGCGACAGACACCATAAATTTCGCGCCGACCGGCGGATATAGCCCTGCTCGCGAAACCTCTCGGCGCTCGTGACCGCGTTCGTCTTCAGCATGGCAAGCCGCGTGCGGCCGAGCTTGCGGACGATTTCGACGTCCTCCATCAGCGGGATCGGCGCGAAACCGCCAACCTCGTCGTACAAGTCGCGCGAGATGAGAAGTCCCTGATCGCCGTAAGGAAGCCGGAACAGCGCGCAGCGCACCGCGACGAGGCGCTCCAGGAGACGCGGATTGAAGCCCTCGTCCGCGAGCCGGAACCTGAAGGCCGCCGCGCCCTTTCCCCGCTTCATGAAAGCGAGCGCCTCGTTCGTCCACCCCGCGTCCAGCGCCGTGTCGGCGTGGAGAAAAAGAAGCCACGGCTTGCGCGCCGCATCCGCGCCCGCCCTCAATTGCTGGCCGCGCCCGCGTTCGGCCACGATGAGGCGCGCGCCCGCTTCCTCGGCGATCTGCCGCGTTGCATCGGTGGAGCCGCCGTCACTGACGATCACCTCGCTGACGATGCCCTCGACGGCCGCGTCGAAGATCGAGAGAAAGGTCGCCGGGAGCGTGCGCCCCGCGTTCAGCGTTGGAATGACAACCGAGATCATGGCCGTTTTGTTAACCGATCGCGAGCGCTGTGGAAAGCGAAAAATGTTCTTTATTTGTTCCTCATTGCGCGTTAGGGTTCAGAGCATGGTCTGGAAGGAAGCGAGATGCGCGACCGGGGAAGAACATGTCGCCGCAGAGCGCAGGCGCGGGCGCGGAGCGGTCTCCAACGCAACCGGGCGTTTCGAGCCCGAGCGGCGCGAGGCGCTGGACGACGGCTGGGATTGTCTCGACGATCTGCCGCATTTCAAGACGGAAGTGCGGGAGGAACGCGTCAAGACCATCATCGCGCGGAACAATTCGCCCGATATCGGTTTCGACCGCTCGATCAATCCTTATCGAGGCTGCGAACATGGCTGCATTTATTGTTATGCGCGACCGTCCCATGCCTATTGGGGCTGGTCGGCTGGCCTCGATTTCGAAACGAAGCTCGTCGCGAAGGTGAATGCCGCCGAGGCTCTGGAAGCGGAACTCGCCCGGCCCGGTTACGAGCCCGCCACCATCATGATCGGGGCCAACACCGACGCCTATCAGCCCGTGGAACGCGAGCGGAAAATTACACGCGCGGTGCTGGAGGTGCTGGAGCGCAGTTCGCATCCGGTTGCGCTCGTGACCAAGTCGGCGCTCGTGCTTCGCGACATCGACATCCTCGCCCGTCTTGCGGAGCGCGCTCTGGTGCGTGTCGCCATTTCCATCACCACGCTCGACCATCGCCTCGCGCGTCGGATGGAGCCGCGCGCCTCGACGCCCCAGCGGCGCCTGGAAGCAATCCGCAAACTCGCGGCGGAGAAAATCCCCGTGGCCGTCATGGCCGCGCCCTTGATCCCCGCCCTCACAGACCACGAACTCGAATCCATCCTGAAGGTGGCGGCGGAAGCCGGCGCTTCGGACGCGGGCTACGTGCTCCTTCGCCTGCCGCTCGAAGTAAGCCCTCTATTTCAGGAGTGGCTGCGTTCCGAGTTTCCCCATCGCGCCGACCGCGTCATGTCCCTCGTCCGCCAGACGCGCGAAGGCAAGGATTACGTTTCGCGCTTCGGCGAGCGGCACAGTGGAACCGGCCACTACGCGGAACAGATCGCCACGCGGTTTCAGATTGCAACGCGCCGCCTCGATCTTCGCAAACGCGACCTGAGTTTACGCCGCGACCTGTTTCGACGGCCGGGCACTCAGCTCAGCCTTTTCTGACGGAGGGCAAAGGCGTCATGGAAAGCGCAGCGACGGCAAAAAACGTGCGTATCGCGGTCTGGACGCTTGATTGCGCAAGCGTGGCAGTTCATGAACAGCCAATGCCGCCTCGCACGACACAAAAGCCCACGCGCCGCCCGGATCTCGCACTCCAGCGAAAATATGGAGGGCTCGTCGCCGGTGTCGACGAAGCAGGTCGCGGACCTTGGGCCGGTCCTGTCGTCGCCGCCGCCGTGATCTTTCACGGCAAGCCTCCGGCGGGCATCAACGACTCGAAGAAGCTCGTTCCCGCGGAGCGCGAAGCGCTGTTTGCGAAGATTTTCGCTGCGGCGCATGTGGGAATCGGCATCGCGCCGGTCGAACTGATCGACGATATCAACATCTACCACGCCACCCATCGCGCCATGTGCGACGCAATCGCAGCGCTGGCGATAGCGCCGGGCGCGGCACTCATCGACGGCAATCGCTGCCCTAAGCTCGACATTCCCGTCGAGGCGCTCGTCTCGGGCGATGCGCTCTCGATCTCCATAGCGGCTGCTTCGATCATCGCCAAGGTGACGCGAGACCGGATGATGACGGAACTCGCCTGCGCATTCCCGCCCTACCGCTGGGAGCGAAACAAGGGTTACGGCACCCAAGATCACGCATCGGCGCTCAAGGAGCATGGCGTTACGCCGCATCACAGAAAAAGCTTCCGCCCGGTATGGGAGCGGTTGATGATGGAGGCTGCCGCCTGAGGCTCGATGAAGCTGGCTTTTTGCCCGAAAAACGGCTGGAGCGCGCTCCAGAGATCATCGAACGCGATTGCGCCGACAGACAGGTTGCCAAGCTTCGACGCGCTTTTCATTCTGACTGTAATCGTTATGTTACCGTCTGGCTCTCTCCCGACACAGGTGTACGGCATGGCGTGCGTGATCGTTTCTCTCGTCCGGGGTTTTCATGCGTAAACTCGTCGCCTGGACCATGATTTGGGCCTTGGCGCTGGGGCTGCCGATCCCCGCGTCGCCGGTCGCTTTCGCGCAGACCCCGCGTATCGTCACAATCGACGAGTGCCGCAACCTCACCGACACCGAAGTGCGCGACCGTATCCGCGAACTGGCCACAACCAGCCTCAAGACGGAATTGACGGCGATCGATTACATGACGCTCGTCAATCAGTACTGGGCCAAGGCGGATGTCAACGCGCGTATAGACCGCGAGATCGACGCCGCCGTCGAGGCGGTCCGCGCCGACTCGAGCTGGGCCGACCGCGCGTATTCCACGATCAGCCAGTCCCGCGCCACGCTTTACGCAACGGCCGTCGCCGAGCGCGCCTACACCTCGCAAGCCTTCCGCGACGCGATCAACGAACTGGCGACGGGGGTGGCGAAAGAAGCCGCGTCGCGCATCGAGAAAGCGACGTCGCGGATCTCGAACCCGATCATCGCCTGTGTGCAGACCGCGCTTCAATCGCGCTATGGCGGCGCTGTCGCGCAGGTCTTCGCACAGGAGAGCCAGCGCAATCTCGACGCCGCCGCCGCCGACCAATCGCCCGCGAAGATCGAGACGGGAGACCTCGTCGCGACGAACGCCGGCTCGATTTCCGGTCTCGTGCTGATCGTGACACGGCGCGTGATCGGAAAAATCGTGCAAAGCGTCGGCACGCGCGTCGCAGGGATGGTGGCGAGCCGGATCGTGTCTTCGGTCGCGGGGCTGGCGGGTCTCGCGCTCATCGCGAAGGATATTTACGACGCGGGCGACGGGGTGTTTCCGATCATCGCGGAACGCATGAAGTCCGACGAAACGAAACTTCTCATCAAGGAAGAAATCGGCAAGTCGATCCAGACCGACATCGGCCAGCAGGTGGAAGTCATCGCCGACGAGACGGCGGAGCGCATCTATACGGTTTGGCTCGATTTCCGCCAGAAGTACAATCGCCTGCTCGCGCTCAGCGAAAAATCGCCCGCGTTCGCCGATTTCCTCAAGAACAGGCGGCTCGACCAGATCGGACGCCTCGGCCAGATCGTCGACATCGTAAGCGGAACCGAAGGCGGCGAAGCAGCCGTGCTGGCGCGCGTAGCCAACGGTTCGCTCAATCGCGCCTTGCTCGACCTCTCCGATGCGGCCCTTGTGATCGCGGAAGAGCAGAAATCCATCGACAAGGCGCTGCGCTGGACACAGGTCGCCGGGCGCGAACTTCCGCGCGTGGTTGAACTCGGCGTCTATCGCTGGCTGCCGGTCGAGGGACTGACCACCGAGACACTCCAGAAGATTCTCGCGATCAACGACCGGATCGCCGTCGGGCGCATCGCCAATCTGTCGCCCGAGGCCCGCGACTTCATCCTGAGCCTCCCCGGCGATCAGGTGCGGGAATTCGCGCGCCGCCTCAACGACCGACAACTTGCGGCTTTCGCGGATTATGAGCGCAACCTGGAACCATCCGCCGCAAAGCGGCTCCTGCGAGCCGTCACCGACGACCCATCCGTCATGCGCGACCTCACCGCCGAGGGGATTCGCGAGGGGATCCTCGGAAGCCGCGACCAGCTTGCTGCGCTGGAAATGATGCTGCAGGAGGCTCCCAGCCTTTTCGGATATGGACGCATCCTCAAGGACGCAGCTCTCGTCAGCGGCGGCAACGTCGCATTTCGTGTGTTCTGGGAGCGCTACTGGCTTGCGGTGCTCGTCGGTTTCTTCCTCATTCTTGTCGTGCTGTCCTGGTTGCGCCGTTTGCTCTTCGGGCGTCCGCAGCAGATCGTAATCAGGGAGCAGGGAAAGTCGCGCACGCGCTGATGATTTTGAGCGAATGTCGCGATGCAAGGATCTTGGCGTGCCGATTTATCCGGTGTGGCGACGCCTGTCAGGCTGGAAGCTTGTTCGCACTGTCTCGCTCACGCCACCAGCAGAGCGCTTTCGCGTTCAGATCCGCCTGCACCAAATCGGAGCCGATTTAGCGCAGAAGATCTAAACGACAATCAAGTCTCGGAGCGTCGTGCCGCGTCCGATTTACCGCACGATGCTTAGAACCGAGCACGCAAGGGGGACCACATGCAGATTTATACGGTTGAAACTCTTGCCGGGGAACGCGTCAAGGAAGGCGAACTGCTGCACGCGAGCATCGTCCTCGCCGCGAACCTGTTGCGCGACGCGCGCGAGGCGGTCACCAACGCAGTAGGCGGCAAAATGCTCCGGTACGAGCGGCTGCTCGACCGCGCAACCACCGACGCGTTGGAGCTTCTCAAAGAGAAAGCTGCGGCGAAAGGCTATGACGGGGTGCTCGCCGTGCGCATCTCGAACCCGTTCATGGTTCAGGGCAGCGCCGCTGTTACCGCCTATGGAACCGGGTTCACCTTCGTTTCGAGGGGGGACGCGGAAACCGGCATCCCCAGGCCCGAAGCCCAATAAAGCAGTCACAGAAAAGCGGAAACCGGTTTTCCTCCCCGGAATTGCGTCGATACGAAGAGGGGGTGCGAGACGCCGATTCCCGGAAGGTCGTTGACGGAGGCCAGGCGGTCGCGTTTCGGAGAAATGCGAAAACGCTCAAGCGTCGAACCGTCAAGCTGCCGGCCATCAATTGCCAAAGGGCGCGGGGGACTAGCCCACGCGCCAGAAATCGCCAGAGAAATAACGGACCGATTACTCGGCGGCTTGCGAAGATGGCGAATTCATGCCTTCGAGGCGCGGAGCCGTCGCAATCGGATCTTCCGAGCGGCGCGATTTGCCTTCGAAGAACGCGCCCTGCTCGATGGCGAGCGACTTGTGGAAAACATCGCCCTCGACGTGGCTCGAAGCCTGCAGCGTCACGCGGTTGCCGCGCACGGAGCCCATGACGCGACCGCGCACGATCACATCTTCCGCCACGATGCCGCCGGTAATTTGCGCCTTTTCGCCGACGATCAGCGACGAGCAATGAACGTCGCCCTGAATCTGGCCATCGACCTGAACCTCGCCACGCGAGAGCACATTGCCCGTGACGGTCAGATCTTCTCCGATGATGGATGGTGCCATGCGGTCTGGTCCCCTGAAGATCGGCGGCTTGGGTGCATAAACGGGCTGACCGGCGGAAACCTGGGGAGCCGGGCTTCCGAGCGGAGCCAATCCCTGCACGGGTTGACCGCCAATAGCTTTGCTCGTTGTTTTCGTTATCGGCTTTTGCGAATCGAAATTGCTCATATCGGTCTCTGGCTTTTTACTGAACATCAACGCGACTCCGAGGCGATGCGCGGCGGACGCTTAACCTTTTAGAGCGGCATCTTCGCCATTTCAACGCCGATCGTGGCTTCGGTGAACACGGCACCGACTTCGCGGCAAAATCGTGCCTTTTCGGGCGCTCATGTACTGCCGCGCACATTTGGTCCACAGTGTTGCATGTTCTCAATCAGACCCCTGCCTTTCAGGCGCGCGCCTGGTTGACTGGCCGCTTTTAAACTTGCAATTCGAATAAATTACCCGGCGCTGTCGATTCAGTTTTTGCAGCGCGCCTGTTAATGCTTGCCCGCAGCTTCCCGCACGGCATCCAGCACAGCCTCGGCGTGCCCCGGCACCTTGACCTTTCCCCAGCTTTTCAGAATTTTCCCGTCCGGGCCGATCAGAAATGTGGCACGTTCGACGCCCATATACGCACGCCCGTACATTTTCTTCTCGACCCATACGCCGAAAGCCTCGATCGCAGCCTTGTCCGGATCCGACAGAAGCGTGACGCGAAGCCCTTGCTTGTCGCGAAAATTCGCATGGCTTTTTACGCTATCGGGCGAGATGCCTATGATCTCCGCGCCCGCAGCGGCAAACGTATCCTTCAGGTCGGAGAAGCTCCGCGCCTCGGTTGTGCAGCCGCTCGTGTTATCCTTCGGGTAGAAATAGACAATCTTGAAGGGAGTCTTCAGGCCGCTTAGCGTGACGATCTTGCCTTCGGCATCGGGCAGCGCGAAATCGGGAGCCAAATCACCATTCTCAAGCATGGGTGGGCCTTCCTTTCGTCTCTTTTTCCGGTCTATAGAGGCGAATTGCCAGAAAGAAAAGTCCCGCCGCAACGTCGGCTTTCGTCGGACACGCCGGGATCAGGCACGGTACGCGCGAGGCAAGGCTCGCGTTCTACGCTAACGGGGGAGAAGCGGGCATGCGTGTGGCTAAGGCCTCTCGCATGATCCAGTCGAAGCGCGATGGATGACCGTTTTTCATCGAAAAGCCCGCACCGAGAACTGGTTCCCGAAAGGCATGGTCGCAATTTGGCGAAACCTTCTCCTTCCAAAGCACAGGTCCAGCTTTCTCGTCTCTCGAAAAGCGGAAAGGTGCTCGCCGACGCCATACCGGGCCACGTCAAAACAGCGTCGCGGCATTCCTTCCGTGTGGGATGGCGCTTGTCGGCCGTGCTCGCGGTTGTGTTTTCTCTCGCGGTCGGCGCGCTTTACGCGAGGCTTCTGACCGGGCCGATCTCGTTCGCCTTTCTCGTTCCCGCCGTGCAGGATAGGCTCAATGCGCAGTTCGACGGCTACTCGCTGCGTGTAGGCGGCGCAATCCTGCGGCTGTCTTCAAGCTGGGGTCTCGAATTCCGCCTCGCCGACGTCAGCGTCGTCGACGAGAACAATCAGGAAATAGCCAAGGCTCCCCTCGCCTCGGTCGATCTGAGTGAAACTTCGCTTTTCAAGCTCGCGCTGGCGCCGTCCAAGATAAAGCTGCTGGGCCCCAAGATCCTGATTTTCAACGTGCCCGGCAAAGGTCTGACGCTGACGCCCGAGCCGACGACACCCGCACCGAGCCAGGGCTGGGGCGCGAGTCAGGCCGGCCTCGGCGATGCGTGGCAAACCACCGAAGCGACGCCGCAATCACCGGAGGTTGCCGGCGTGCATCAGCTTGCCCGGCAGGGATTGCATCTCAATGAGCCTGCCGCACTCGGCTTCGATCCGGCGCCCATTCTTCGCCGTCTGTTTGCCGCCATCGGAAAGCGAGGAGCCGCCTCTCAGGCGTTGAAAAGCATCGGCCTTCAGGACGCGGTGGTGTATTTCGCCAATGAAAACAACGTATCGACGTGGCGGGTTGCCGATTTCCAACTCAACCTCGACGAACGCGGCGGCAAGAGTATCGTTGGAGGCCGGTTGACGCTGGAACGAAACAGCGCGGTGTGGCACGCGTCGTTTACCGCCGAAAATCGCCCGACCGAGAAACTTTACAGGGTGACCGCCTCTGTTCAGGACGTGGTGCCGAAGACAATCTGGGATAGCTGGCCGTCCATCGATGCGTTGAAGCTCGTCGAGCTTCCCGTCAGCGGGGAAGCCCATTTCGACATCGGATATGATGGAAGGCTCACGGGCGGCGATGCCGAAATCCGGCTCGGTGCGGGTCGTTTCTTCGCGCCGTTCGACCAGAAACATCCGGCCGTCGTCGATGGAGGCACCTTGCGCGTGTCCTACGACAAGGCAAGCCAGGCGATCGTCGTCCGCCCGATGGAACTGCGCTGGGAGGAAAGCCTGCTCACCCTCTCAGGCCGTGTCGCACGAGAAACCGATCCGGCAACGGGTAGGTCCCTGTGGCGCGCCGGTTTCGACGGCCGGGGCACGCAGCTTTCCGCCCCGCAATACGCGGTGGCCCCGGTCGCGCTCGATGTATTCCGGATCGAAGGCGCGTATGACGAGGAAACGGACTCGGTCGCGCTGGACCGCTTTGAACTCGGCAGCCGCTCGTCGCGTCTGGCGTTTTCGGGGCAGGCTTCGCGTGTCAGATCAGGCGGCGCGATATCGCTTGTAGGCGACATATCGCCGATGCCCTTCTCCTTCCTGAAAGCTATCTGGCCTGTTTTCGTCGCGAACGGCGCGCGCGAGTGGGCTGGCACAAATCTACCCGTCGCGCAGGTCACGGGCGGCACCGTCGCCGTGAACCTGTCGGCCGACCAGATCGCCGCGCTCGACGACGGCGGGGACATCCCGGAGAGCGCGGTTTCAATGCGCATGGGGCTATCCGGCGCAAAAATATATCATGTGAAGGGGCTGCCCCCCATCGAAACCCAGGATTCGCAACTGCGCATTCTGGGCCGCCGGTTCGTCTACGATATTCCGGGCGAAGCGCGCATCGAACTGCCGAGCGGCAAAATCGTCGCGTTCACGGACGGCCAGCTCCTCATCGACGATCTGCGTCCAGAATTTCCCGACGCCGACATCCGCTTCAAGGGCGGCGGCGAGGTCGCGGCGGTGCTCGAACTCCTCGACCAGCCGCCGCTCGGCTACGTCAAGGCCGTCGGGTTCAAGCCATCGCTCGTGAACGGTCAGATGCACGCCTCGTTCGAGGTGAAATTCCCGCTCCTGATGAATCTCAAATTCGAACAGATGTCCATCACCGGGAAAAGCCGTGTCTCGGACATCCGCTCGGGTCCGATTCCGGGCGGTGTGTCCTTGAACGGCGGCAATGTCAATTTCGACATCTCGGAAAAGGCCATTGGCGCCAACGGCGACATCCGCGTGAATGGCGTGCCCGTCACGCTCGTCTGGCAGCGCATCTTCGACGCCCCGCCAGAGAAACAGCCGACGCTTCGCCTTGCATCCATCCTCAACGAGAAGGCCCGCGACGAGCTTGGCCTGAACGTCAATCACATGGTGAAGGGCGATCTTCCGGTGGCTCTCGCCATCGCGATGCAGCGGGACGGGCCGCCGAGGGTCATGATGGAGGCGAACCTCACCAACGCCGACCTGTTTCTCACGGCCATCGGCTGGCGCAAGCCGCCCGGCCAGAAGGCGACCCTCGCTTGCGATGTCGTCCGGCGCAATGACAACTCGATGCTGTTCGACAATTTCTCGATGACCGGCGACGGCATCGCCATCAACGGGCGCGCCGTCATGAACGACAAGCACCGGCTCGCATCGTTCAGCTTCCCCGAATTTTCCACCAACGCGCTCACCCATCTTTCCATCGCGGGCGAACTTACATCCCAAAATATCCTGAAGGTGCAGGCCAAGGGCGCGTCGTTCGACGGGCGGCAATTCTTCAAGACGCTGCTCAGCGCCGGCAAGATCGCCGACAAGGAGCCGGCGCCGCTGAAGGACGAGCCCGGCCTCGACCTCAACGTCGAAATCGAGACCGTGTTCGGCTATTACGACACCAGCATCAAATCGATCATCGTCGACGCGAGGCGCCGGGGTGGAAAATTCACCTATATCGAGGCGGCGGGCAGGATCAACGGCGAGTCGCCGGTCGCGGTGCATGTGGACCAGCGAGCCCGCGACGCTCGAATTCTGTCTTCGGATGCGACAGACGCCGGTTCCGCATTCAGACTCGTCGGCTTCTACGGCGCGATGCGCGGCGGCACGATGAGCCTCCGCATGAACCTCGACGGCAGCGGCGGCGCGGACAAGAGCGGCACGCTCGAAGTGCGCCGCTTCGCCGTGGTCGGCGACCAGGTGGTGGGGCGCGTGGTTTCGCAGGCCGAAAAGGAGGGCGCGCGCTACAAGCCGGACGCGAGGCAGCAGCATGCTTACGCAGGCGACGCCTTTCAGTTCGACCGGATGGTGGTGCCCTTCTCCATCGCGCAGAGCCAGTTCCAGCTCCACGACGCGGCCATCAACGGCCCCGTAATCGGGGCGACAATCCGCGGACGCATCGACTTCGCGCGCGAAACGCTAGCGCTATCGGGCACCTACGTTCCGCTCTACGGCTTCAATGCCGTGCTGGGCGTCGTGCCGGTGCTCGGCGACCTCCTCAAGGGACGAGAGAACGAGGGCGTTTTCGGTATCACCTTCGCGGTGCAGGGGCGGACGTCGAACCCGGACGTGATCGTGAACCCGGTGTCGGTGCTCGCGCCCGGCTTCCTGCGCCAGATCTTCGAGTTTGAAAACGCGCCCGCGCAACAGCCCCAGCAGCCGCCCCAGGCCCAGACGCAGGACCGCCCGGCCGCGAAGGTGCGGTAAACATTCGGCGACGCCGAGGATCGCGCAACATTTGCGCGGCGTAACGCGTCGTGATGAAACGCCAAAAGCTCTTTTCAACGTAACGAGTACCCCGCGAGCGCGTCTCATCGCTCCGGGTTTTGCTCACGACACGTGAGCCAGGCGCCGCGCTCGTTCAAGCGCAGCCACTCGGACGCCGGCGAGGACAGCGGACCGCCGAGGCTGCCTACAGCGCGGGTTTCAGCAGCACGTGGCGCTTCTTGCCGAGCGACAGCTTGATGACGCCATCTCCATCGAGATCGGCAAGCGAAAGGCTCGTGCGGTCGTCCGTCACGGCGGCATCGTTCACCTTCAGCGCGCCGCCCTTGATCTGCCGCCGCGCCTCGCTGGTGGACGTCACGAGCCCGGCCTTCACCGCAGCATTGAGGATGCCGACGCCGTCGTAGAGGTCGCCGCGCGAAATTTCCACCGTCGGAAGCCCTTCCGCCGCAGCGCCTTCCTCGAACGCGCGCCGCGCCGTGTCGGCGGCCGCCTCCGCCGCCTCGCGGCCGTGGAGCAGTGCCGTCACCTCGGTTGCGAGGATCTTTTTCGCGTCGTTGATTTCCGCGCCTTGCAGCGCCTCAAGCCGAGCGATCTCATCGAGCGGCATTTCGGTGAACAGCTTCAGGAAGCGGCCCACATCGCCGTCTTCGGTGTTCCGCCAGTATTGCCAGTACTCGTAGGGGCTCAGCAGATCGGCGTTGAGCCAGACCGCGCCACCGGTCGACTTGCCCATCTTGGCGCCCGACGACGTGGTAAGAAGCGGCGTCGTCAGCGCGAACAGCTCGCGCCCGTCCACGCGGCGGCCAAGCTCCATGCCGTTGACGATGTTGCCCCACTGATCCGACCCGCCCATCTGAAGCACGCAGCGGTAGCGGCGCGACAATTCGAGGAAGTCGTAAGCCTGCAGCAGCATGTAGTTGAATTCGAGGAACGTCAGCGGCTGCTCGCGGTCGAGCCGGAGCTTCACCGAATCGAAGGTGAGCATGCGGTTGATGGTGAAGTGCCGCCCGTAGTCGCGCAGGAACTCGATGTAGCGCAGGCTGGAGAGCCACTCGTCGTTGTCGGCCATGATGGCGTCGGCGGGGCCGTCGCCGAAGGTGAGGAAGCGCTCGTAAACGGTCTTGAGGCTCGCCTTGTTGAAGTCGATGTCGGCCTGCGAGAGGATCTTGCGCTGCTCGTCCTTGCCGGACGGATCGCCGACCTTGGTCGTTCCGCCGCCAAGCAGCACGATGGGGCGATGGCCGCTCTTCTGCAGAATACGCAGCATCATGATCGAGATGAGATGGCCGACATGAAGGCTCGGCGCGGTGCAGTCGAAGCCGATATAGGCGGTGATGCGTCCTTCCGCTGCGCGCTTCCTCAGCCCATCCTCGTCGGAAACCTGATGAAGATAGCCGCGCTCCTTCAGGATCTCCACGAAGTCCGTATGGGTTGCTGATGCGGCCATGGTCTCCTCCTTCGCGCCCGGCCCGCCTCGACAGGCGCTTTTCAGGCGTGCTACCAAGCGAGAACCATGTAAGGCATTCGCATTTGGCGTCAACATTCGCATTGAGCGTGGAAGAGCGGGGCGGTGGGAAATGAAGGCGATCGGGCTCATGAGCGGCACCTCGCTCGACGGCGTCGATGTCGCGCTGATCGAAACGGACGGCGAGACCATCGAGGCGTTCGGACCGGGCAAGGACTTCTCCTACGACACGGTGGAAGGCCAGCTTCTGCGCGAAGCACTCGCCTCGGCGGTCGGGATCGCCGACCGAAACGACCGCAGCGGCGTGCTGTCCGTCGCCGAAACCATGGTCACGCAGAAGCATATCGCCTGCGTGAAGGCGTTCGCATCCCTTCGCGGGCTGAACCTCGGCGAGATAGACGTCATCGGCTTCCACGGCCAGACCGTGGTGCACAAGCCCGAAAAGGGCCTGACGATCCAGATCGGCGACGGCCGCGGCATGGCCGAATCGCTCGGCATTCCGGTGGTTTACGATTTTCGCGCGGCTGACGTCGAACAGGGCGGCCAGGGCGCGCCGTTCGTGCCGATCTATCACCGCGCGCTCGCACTCAGGGCGGGGCTGCCGCTACCCGCCGTCTTCGTGAACATCGGCGGCATATCCAACATCAGCTATATTCCCGAAGGCGGCGAAGAGGACATGATCGCCTTCGACGCGGGGCCGGGAAACTGCCTCATCGACGACTGGACGCTCCGCCATACCGGCAAGCCCTATGACGAGGATGCGAAACTCGCTCTGTCTGGAAGGGTAAACGGCGACGTGCTGCAAAGGCTGCTGCAAGACCCGTTTCTCACGAAGCCGGTGCCGAAATCGCTCGACCGGCTTTCCTTCAAGCTCACAAAGGTTGAGGGGCTTTCGCCCGCCGACGGCGCGGCTACGCTTACGGCGTTCACGGTCGCCTGCATTGCCGCCTCGCAGCATTTCCTTCCCGAGCGCGCGAAGACCTGGATCATCTGCGGCGGCGGCGCGCATAACCCGTACATCATGGCGGGGCTGCGCCGGGTGCTGGGCGCAGGCGATCCGTCGCCCCTCGTCCAGACCGCCGACCAGGCCGGGTTCAGCACAAACTTCATGGAAGCGCAGGCCTTCGCCTTCCTCGCCGTGCGCCGCCTGAAGGGCCTTCCCGCGAGTTTTCCGAAGACGACAGGCGCGAGCGGGCCTGTCGTGGGCGGCGTTGTGGCCGACCCCACGCAGCGTTGAAATGATGAACAGCCGATCTGCTCAGGAAGGCGCTGATCGCCCTTCCCTCTCGCTCCACGGCGGATTTGCAATGCGTATGTCCGGCCTGAACCGGGGACGGTCGCTTTACACGAGTTGTAGCGCGGGCACGAGATAGGCGCCGGAAAGCAACGCGGGCGCCGGCAGGTAGCCGCGCAGGAACAGCGAGAACGGTCCCGTTTCCGGCGCGGGCAACCAGTTGGCGAGCTTCGCCGGATCGCTCGGCTTGTCGCGCGAAATCCAGATGTCGAGCGAGCCGTCCGCGCCCTTGACGAGGCCCTTGGTGCGGTCGCCGATGGAATAACGATCGATCGGGTTCTTGAAGAAGAAGAACTGGTTGTCTGGCGTCGCTTCGTAGATGCTGAGCGACCAGAAGGCCCCGACCGGCGGAAGCTGCCCCGCCGGAAAACGCAGCAGCAGCGATTTGCCCGGTGCGAGTTCGGCCTGCTCCGGCGTCAGGCGCGGCTGAAGATAGATCGCCTCGCGCGGGGGCAAGGCGGCAAGCCCCGCAACCGCCACCTGCGCCCGATAAAGATAGGCTTGGTGGTAATCTCCGAGGTCGTAGCGCGGATAGCGCCAACCCTGCGCGATGCGGCCGATATCCCGCGTGTTCGTAAGTTCGACGGAAGCGGCGAAGATGCCGGACTTGATTTCATCGACCTGAGCTTGCGAGAAGCGTCCCGGATCGAACCCGCCTTTCGGAGAAAGGCCGAGTGGGGCGATGGTTCGCAGGATGGCATCGTCCGTCGCAGGCGGTGCATTGTCGCTCAGCAACGCCTGCACGGCTGAGAAATACTCGTTCCAACCCGCATTCCGCGCGACCGCGGGCGTTGTGCTGCCCTTCGCGACCGGAGCTTCGAGGCTGAAGCCGTCCTGCACGGCGTGCGCAGCGGCGAGATCGTCCGGGCCATCCACAAGCAGGCGAACGAGCAGCCACACCCAGCGCGTGGGCGCACGGATAGCGCGCGGATCATCCGTTGCCGCTTCCGGCCCGACAATCGTGAAGGTACCGCCGTCGCGCCCGGTCGACTGCGTGCCGAGGATGGCGAAATTGTTGGTATAGAAGTCCAGCAGAGCAACTGAAACGTAGCGGCTTCCCGTCTGCGGGATCGTCAGTTTGGCCGGACCGTTCTTGAGATCGAGCCACGCGACCGAATAAAGCGTGTCGTTGTTCGGCGTGGTGATGAAACGGTCGTTATAGTCGCTCAGAACACGTTTGTGCGTCAGCGTGTTGACCGGCGATTGCGACAGCGCGCGGGCGCGAGCGCGGGCGCTTTCGATGAGCGGCAGACCGTAGATGAAAGCATTTTTCGAAGCCTCTGCAAGTCCCGTCCCGGCCTTCGCTTCACCGCGCGCGACGCCGGAGCCCGCCGCGGAAAGGGCGGGCGCGACGAGCGTGGCAGCTGCCAGCCCCAGGAGGTGACGCCTGTTAACCGCGAATGGCCCTGAATTCTCTATTGTCATTGCGCCCTCTGAACGACCTCATTCCCACCAGTCGGAAAGGGTGCCCGTCGCCTGGCCGGGCGACCCTCGACTTGAAATATCATTTTATTTATAGCACTGGTCAACCTTGCATATAGAATTATTTTTCGCCTTTTTTACCAAATCGTCCACGCAATCCGCGTCGCGAAAGACCGGCGTTCCGCGCGGAGTCGAAAAGGAGGCATCCTGCGTGCCGCGGCTTGTTTCCAGCCGAAACTCCGCTAACTTCCATGGTTTCGGAGACGCTCATCATGAAACCGACACACGATTCGAAAGGCCCGTCGCAGCGCCAGCTCCGCGCGGGCGAACTGCTGCGCCATGCGCTGGCCGAGATTTTCCGGCTCGAAGACATCGAGGATGCGGAGCTTCAGGGCCAGATCATCACCGTCGCCGAGGTGCGGGTGAGCCCCGACCTCAAGCACGCCACCGTTTTCACCAGCGCGCTCGGCGGCAAGCCGGGCGATGTCATCGCCAAGGCGCTCAACCGTCATGCGCGTTTTTTGCGTGGCGAGCTTGCAAGGCGCATCGAGTTGAAATATGTCCCGGAGCTTGTATTTCGGGCCGATCACGCACTCGATGCGGCGGAGCGCATCGACGAACTGCTGCGCTCTCCTGACGTCGCCCGCGATCTCAAATAAAACTTCAAGAGAAGCGACAAAGCGATGGCGCGCCGCAACAAGGGCAACGAAATCAATGGCTGGCTTATTCTCGACAAGCCGCAGGGGCTGACATCCAATCAGGCGCTCTCGCGCCTCAAACGCCTGTTCCACCCGAAGAAGGTCGGCCATGCCGGCACGCTCGACCCGCTGGCGACCGGTGTGCTGCCCATCGCATTCGGCGAAGCGACGAAGACGGTTGCCCATGTGGTCGATTGCGAGAAGTCCTACGACTTCACCATCCGCTGGGGCATCGAGACCGACACCGACGACGCCGAGGGCAAGCCTGTCCGCACGAGCGACGCGCGTCCGACCGTGGAGCAGGTGCAGGCCGCGCTCCCGCAATTCATCGGCGACATCATGCAGACGCCGCCCTGCTATTCCGCGATCAAGGTCGACGGCGAACGCGCCTACGACCTCGCGCGCGACGGCGAAGTGGTCGAGTTGCAGCCGCGACAGATCTCCGTCTACGAGCTTGAAATCGAGGAGACGGTCTCGCCGGACCTCACGCGCCTTTACTGCGATTGCGGCAAGGGCACCTACGTGCGCTCCATCGCGCGCGATCTTGGCCGCGCGCTCGGCTGTTTCGGCCACATCGCGGCGCTGCGGCGCACGAGCGTCGGGCCATTCCATGAAGAGAATGCGATTTCGCTGGAAACGCTCGAAAACCTGAGCAATAGTGCGGATGGCTTCGGTGCTCTTCTGGGCACGATCGCTCCTGTCGAGACGGCGCTGGACGGCATCCCGGCGCTCGCCGTGAACGGAGACGATGCGGCCAGGCTGAAGCGGGGGCAGTCCATCCTCATAAGAGGGGCGACCGCACCAATCCTGAAAGGCCCGATCTTTGCGACCTCTCGCGGGGTTCTCATCGCCATTGGCGAAGTAGAGCGCGGCGAAATGCATCCGATCCGGGTTTTCAACATCCCCGCATAAGCCTTTTCAGGCACACAAAAACAAACGGAGATAACCGATGTCGATTACCGCAGAGCGCAAATCCGCGCTGATCACCGAATACGCCACGAAGCCGGGCGACACCGGTTCGCCGGAAGTTCAGATCGCCGTTCTTTCCGAGCGGATTTCGAACCTCACCGAGCACTTCAAGACCCACAAGAAGGACAACCACTCGCGCCGCGGGCTTCTGAAGCTCGTCAGCCAGCGCCGCCGGTTGCTCGACTATGTGAAGGGCAAGGACGAAGCGCGCTATCGCGACATCATCGGCCGCCTCGGCATCCGCCGCTAGGCATCCTTCGCCGAACGCTGAATTGGAATGCCGGAGCGGCCCGCCGTTCCGGCATTTTTCGTTTGAAGGAAGGGCCGCTTAAGTCGCTTCGATAAAAAGCTTGCGCCCGTTCAACGGCTGAACCGGCCGCGCGTTGTTCGGAAACAGAGCCGCAAAGCGGGCAATCTGTTCAGCACGCCAGACGGCATGATCGAGATCCCGTCGCCGGCACAGGCGGCTTCCGTTTCCTCCAATAAGCTTCTAGTTTCGCGGAGGGTCACGTCGGCGTCTTTTCCGGTCAACGAACGTTTCCGTGAGCCGAAAGCCCCGCGCAACCGGAAGCGATGCACATTTCTCCGCTAGGAGCCGGGCCAAATCTGCGGTAAGTGTGGCCTCGCGCAGAAACAAATGACGCAAATGAATATGAGCCGGGGGAAGGGCCTCCGGCTTGAGCTGTTGGAAAAGAATAAAGATGTTCGATATCTTCCGCGAAGAAGTGGAATGGGGCGGCCGCAAGCTGACGCTCGAAACGGGGCGCATTGCACGGCAGGCCGATGGCGCGGTTCTCGCGCATTATGGCGAGACGAGCGTGCTCGCAACCGTGGTCGGCGAAAAGGACGCGGACCCTTCGAAGGATTTCTTCCCCCTCACCGTCAACTATCAGGAAAAGGCCTACGCGGCCGGCAAGATTCCCGGCGGCTATTTCAAGCGCGAAGGCCGCCCGACCGAGCGCGAGACGCTCGTTTCCCGACTCATCGACCGCCCGATCCGTCCGCTTTTCGCGAACGGCTTCAAGAACGAGACGCAGGTCATCGTCACCGTGCTCAGCCATGACATGGAGAACGATCCCGATATCCTCGCCATGGTCGCCGCTTCGGCCGCGCTGACGATTTCCGGCCTCCCCTTCCTCGGCCCGATCGGCGCTTCCCGCGTCGGCTATTCGAAGGGCGAGTATATCCTCAACCCGACATCCGACCAGATCAAGGCGAGCGACCTCGACCTCGTCGTCGCCGGCACGAGCGACGCCGTGCTGATGGTCGAATCCGAGGCCAAGGAACTCTCCGAAGAAATCATGCTCGGCGCGGTGGTCTTCGGCCAGCAGGGCTATAAGCCGGTCATCGACGCCATCATCGGCCTCGCCGAACAGGCGGCGAAAGACCCGTGGACGGTCCCCGAGGCGAAGAACGAGTTCGAGTCGAAAGTGAAGAAGCTCGTCGAGAAGGACCTGAAGAAGGCCTTCCAGATCGCGGCGAAGCAGGAACGTCAGACCAAGGTCGCCGAAGCGAAGGCAAAGGCCATCGCCGAACTCGTGACCGAGGAAACGACCGCCGCCGAAAAGAACAAGATCGCCGAAGCCTTCAAGGAAATCGAGAAGCACGTCGTTCGCTCGAACATCCTGAAAACCGGCAAGCGCATCGACGGCCGCGACCTCAGGACCGTCCGTCCGATCCTGAGCCAGGTCGGCGTGATCCCGCGCACCCACGGCTCGGCGCTGTTCACGCGCGGCGAGACGCAGGCGCTCGTTGTCGCCACGCTCGGCACCGGCGAGGACGAGCAGTGGATCGACTCGCTGGAAGGCACCTACAAGGAATCCTTCCTGCTGCATTACAACTTCCCGCCCTATTCGGTCGGCGAGACGGGCCGCATGGGTTCGCCCGGCCGCCGCGAAATCGGCCACGGCAAGCTCGCCTGGCGCGCGGTGCACCCGATGATGCCGGAAAGCGACAAGTTCCCCTACACGGTGCGCGTCGTGTCCGAGATCACCGAGTCGAACGGCTCGTCTTCCATGGCGAGCGTGTGCGGCGCGTCGCTGTCGCTGATGGACGCGGGCGTGCCGATCAAGGCGCCGGTCGCGGGCATCGCGATGGGCCTCATCAAGGAAGCCGACGGCGTGGCCGTTCTCTCCGACATCATCGGCGATGAAGACCACCTCGGCGACATGGACTTCAAGGTGGCCGGTTCCGCGAATGGCGTGACCGCGCTCCAGATGGATATCAAGATCACGGGCATCACGACCGAGATCATGAAGACCGCACTGGAGCAGGCCAATGAAGGCCGCCTGCACATCCTCGGGGAGATGGCGAAGGCGCTCGGCAGCGCTCGCGGCGAGCTTGGCGAATTCGCCCCGCGCATCGAGACGATCACCATCCCGACCGACAAGATCCGCGAAGTGATCGGTTCGGGCGGCTCGGTCATCCGCTCCATCGTGGAAGAATCCGGCGCCAAGATCGACATCTCCGACGACGGCACCGTGAAGATCGCAGCCGCGAACCTCAGCTCGATTCAGGACGCGATCAACCGCATCAAGTCCATCGCGTCCGAGCCGGAAGTCGGCGCGATCTACAAGGGCAAGGTCGTGAAGATCGTGGAGTTCGGCGCGTTCGTGAACTTCTTCGGTTCGCGCGACGGCCTCGTGCACATCTCGCAGATGGCCGAACGCCGCCTGAAGCATGCGTCCGAAGTCGTCAAGGACGGCCAGGAAGTCTACGTGAAGTGCCTCGGCTTCGACGAGCGCGGCAAGGTCCGCCTCACGATGAAGGGCATCGACCAGACAACCGGCAAGGAAGTTGCCGCCGCCGCTCCGGCGGAACAGCCCGCTGGCTGAGGCTGAACGACATACGAAAACGAAAAGCCCCGGCATGCCCCGGGGCTTTTTTTGTTTGCCAAGCCATCGATACAATTTTAACTTATGGGCTTGAACGTAGCTATTGATTGAACAACGGAGTTCGTCCGTGTCTGACCGTTCTTTCGACCATGATATTCGATATTATTTCGACACCGCGTCGTTTCTTGTCAAATCTGCGGAGGATGTTGACCGTCAGTTGTCTGAAAAGATCGGCGCGAATTTCAATCTCTTCGATGTGTTTCGACTGAATTACGAAATCGACATCTCGTATATCCTCCGCAACCTCCTCGACCCGAACGGCAGCCACGGACAAGGCGCACGGTTCCTCGAAGCGTTTCTTGATCAATGCAACGAGCAAGCCCCGGCGATCAGGGGTTGGGCGGGCGATCTATCGAACGTGTCTGTTATTCCTGAATTCAGGACGCAGGCGGAGCGCAGGATCGACCTAGTGATTAAACTACCCGGCGACCGATACATCGGGATCGAGAACAAGCCCTTTTCCGCCGAGGAAAGCGAGCAACTCGACGACTACGCGACAGAACTCGACCTTCGAAGTGAAAACAATTTCTATCTCATTTATCTCTGCGGCCATGCCGGATTGCCTTCGACGCTGAAGCTCTACGCTTGGTTGAAAGACGACGGCCAAGGTGAACGTCGTTTTGTCGACATGCGTTACAATAGGCATGACGAAGGCCCCTCACTCAAACTCTGGGCAACCCGATGCGCGCAAATTGCGGACGCCGACAAGCTGCGGATATTCATGCGTGATTTTTCCGAATGGCTAAGCAAAAGATTTCGTGAATTACCGGATGGAGGTCGATGAATGTACGATGAAAAAATCAGTCCTGGAGGACTATATATTCGGTCCAGCCAAAGACAGAGCTTTGAAAATTGCTTTGCTGACGCGAGACATTCGGGGGAGTATCGAATCTCGCATAGTAAACGAATTTGTTTCTAAATTAGAATCAAACCTTTGCGATAAAGGGCTTCCTAGTATATTTTATTGTCCGACAGATTTTTCAAAAAAATATCAGAGTATTAAGTGGAGATCGCCTCAATGGGGAAAAGGATGGTATATTGGCATCGGCTTTGACTTCCCTAATTATCGGCAAGGTGGGTGGGGTTTTTGCGCTCCAAATACAAGCGCAGCTAATCACCCAAATAACACAGAAGGTTCCCATGCATTAGACGGAAGCATCCGAGAAGTAATTATTTCTGAAATTCGAAAGAGAAATTTTAGGGGCGGCTTGCCGAAAGAATGGTCTTGGTGGCCTGCGTTTTTTGAGGTTAGCGGCCTACAGAACTGGCTCGAGACCGAATGTCTGCTCAAGCTTGCCGGAGTTGAGCTTCACGACGGGATGCCTTTTGTCGACTGGCTCGCAGGTGATCTCGAATTGTTGTATCGCACCGTCGACAAAGTGCTTTCCGAACACGCCCAGTCGCAACCCTAAACCGGCAGCGGCACGCCCGTCGCCCTGAACGCCGCCTCCTGCCGCGCGCCGACTTCGTCGCGGCGGAAATCCTCGATCACCTCGTTGAAGGCGCGATAGAAATTCATCTCGGTCTGAAGGTGCAGGAACACCGCGCCAAGCCCGATCGCGGCGCGGTCCATGAACACGAACTCGCGCGGCACCTTCACCGGCCCCTTCTCGCGCAAGCCCTGATGCACGCGGAACACCTCCCGGCGGCCATATTCGTTCGGCGCGACGCCCTCCGCCACCGAACGCACGCGGTCGTCGAGCAGCGGGCCGTAGATGAAGCCCGCCCAGATATTGAGAATGTCGATGAGTTCGTTCGACAGCCCCTTGAAGCCCCACGTCTCGTAGGCGTGCACGATCAGCGCGCGGTCGTTCGTGCGCAGGCCGTTGTAAAGGTCGATCACGCCGCCGACGAATTTCGGCTTGAAGGTGCGGATGCAGCCATAGTCGAGCAGGTTGATGCCTGCCGCGCGGCCGTCGCCATCCTCGAAAATCGTGTAGTTGCCGAGATGCGGGTCGCCGTGGATCACCGCGAAATGGCTGAACGGATACCACCAGGCGCGGAAAAGCGCGCGCGCGATGGTGTTGCGCTCTTCGAGCGGGCGCGTCTTGTAGTCGAGGAGCTTGCGGCCGTCGAGCCACGTCATGGTGAGAAGCCGCTTCGTCGAGAGGTCCGGCAGAAGCTCGGGCACGCGGATGCGCTCGTCGCCCGCGAACATATGCGCGTAGAGCGCCATGTGCCGCGCTTCGAGCGTGTAGTCGAGTTCCTCGCGGAGCCGCTCGCCGATCTCTCCCACCATCTCGGTCGGGTCGATGGCCGCGTCCATGCGCTTGTAAAGCCCCATCACGATCTGAAGCTGGTTCAGGTCGGCTTCGACGGCGGATTGCATCTCGGGATACTGAAGCTTCACCGCGAGCGGACGGCCGTCGAGCGCGCGCGCCTTGTGCACTTGCCCGAGCGAGGCGGCGGCGGCGGCCTCGTGGCCGAATTCGGCGAATTTCGCCTGCCAGTCGGGGCCGAGTTCCGCGCTCATGCGGCGGCGGACGAACGGCCAGCCCATCGGCGGCGCCTGGTTCTGAAGCTGCGCGAGTTCGGCCGCGTATTCCGGCGGGATCGCGTCGGGCACGGTCGAAAGAAGCTGCGCCACCTTCATCAGCGGCCCCTTGAGGCCGCCGAGTGCCGCCGCGAGCGATTGCGCGTTCTTCTGCCGGTCCGCGCCGCCTGTGAGATACGCCGCGCCGAGCCTCGCCGCCACGCCGCCGACATTGGCGCCCACGCGCGCATAACGCTGCACGCGCTGGGTGAGCCGGTTGCCCTCGCGGTCGTCGCCGCCCGGCAGCGTCGTGTCGAGCTTCGGCAGCGTCGCCGCCTCTTTCGATGTGTCGGGCTTGTCCTGCATCGCCGCTTCTGTCGCTCCCTGAAGGCAGATAGGGCGGCCTGACAAAAAGACCAGAGCCGCCTTCGTTCTTGCGGTGATGCCGCGTCTAGATGTGCGGGCCTTCCTCCAGCGTCTCAAGCTCGGAGATCATGTCCTCGATCACCGACAGGCCCATCGACCAGAAGCCGGGGTCCGTCGCGTCGAGGCCGAACGGCGCGAGAAGCTCGGTATGGTGCTTCGTGCCGCCCGCGCGCAGCATGTCGAGATAGCGGCCCTCGAAGCCTTCAGGCGCGCGCTCGTAGGCCGCGTAAAGCGAGTTCACGAGGCAATCGCCGAACGCGTAGGCGTAGACGTAGAACGGTGAATGCACGAAGTGCGAAACGTAGGTCCAATAGGTGTCATAACCTTCGTTCATCAGGATCGCAGGCCCAAGGCTCTCGCTCTGCACCTGAAGCCAGAACGCGCCGAGCTGATCGGACGTCAGTTCGCCCTGCCGCCGCGCCTCATGCACGAGCAGCTCGAACTGGTAGAACGCGATCTGGCGCACGACGGTGTTGATCTTGTCCTCCACCTTCTGGGCGAGGAGCGCGCGCTTCTCGCGCGGATTCTCCGTCTGGTTCAGGAGCGCCTTGAAGGTCAGCATCTCGCCGAACACGCTGGCCGTCTCCGCGAGCGTCAGCGGCGTGTAGGCCATGAGCGCGCCTTGCGCATTCGCCAGCACCTGATGCACACCATGGCCAAGCTCATGCGCGAGCGTCATCACATCGCGCGGTTTGCCGAGATAATTCATCATGATGTAGGGATGCGCCGAAGGCACCGTCGGATGCGAGAACGCGCCGGGAGACTTTCCGTCGCGCACCGGTGCATCGATCCAGTTCTTCCTGAAGAAGCCGTCTGCCACCTCGGCCATCTTCGGCGAGAAGCGGCGATAGGCGGCGATAACGGTCGAATGCGCGTCTTTCCAGGCGATGACCGGTTCCGGGTCGCGGGTGATGGGGGCGTTGCGGTCCCAGTAATTCAGCGTATCCACGCCGAGCCACTTCGCCTTGAGCGCATAATAGCGGTGCGACAGGCGCGGATAGCTCGCGCGCACGGCCGCGACGAGCGCGTCAACCACTTCCGGCTCGACGCGGTTCGCGAGGTGGCGCGAGGAGGCGACATCCGGGAAGCCACGCCAGCGGTCGGAGATTTCCTTGTCCTTCGCGAGCGTGTTCATGACGAGCGTGAACAGCCGCACGTTCTCCTTCAGCACCTTGCCGATCGACTGCGCGGCGGCCGCGCGGCGCTCGGGGTTGGCGTCCGAGAGAAGATTCAGCGCGGGTTCGAGCGTCAGCGTCTCGCCGTCCACGTCGAAGCGGAGCGCGGTCAGCGTCTCGTTGAAAAGGCGGCTCCAGGCGGCGGGGCCGGTCATCGCCTTTTCGTGGAAGAGCCGCTCGATATCGTCGGCGAGCTGATAGGGACGCTCCTTGCGCAGGTCGGTGAGCCACGGGCGATAATGGCCGAGCTTTTCGTTTGCGAGCGCCCGGTCGATCACCGCGTCGTCGATGCGGTTCAACTCCAGTTCGAAGAACAGAAGCTCCGTGCCGATCACCGTGAGCTTGTCGCGCACATCGCCGAAAAGCTTGGCGCGTGTGGCGTCGCCCGTGTCGGTGACGTAGTTCAGGTAGGAATAGGAGCCGATGCGGCCCATGAGGTCGGAGAGGCTTTCATAAGCAGCGAGCGCGCCCGCGAGGGCCGCCGGGTCGCGTTGCGCGAGATCGGCGAGTTTGCCTGCGTAGGCCGCCTTGAATTCTCCGGCGCGGGTCTTGGCGGTCTCGATGTCGGATGCCAGTTTCGCCTCATCCGGATAGAGATCGCCGAGGTTCCAGCCGGGGATTTCCTCGGCCTTCTGCGGCGCGACTTCGAGAAATCCGCGATCTGCCTCCAGAGCGCCCACCGGTTGCGTTTCCATCGCCCGCAAAGTCGAAAACATGCGCCGTCCTTTCGTGACCCTTTCCCTTTCCATTTGGCCATTTGAGCGGACGGGTCAACCGTCATCGGCGCTTTCGTCACCGGAAAGAGAGCGTCGCGCCTCCCGCGCCGGATCGCCTTAAGGGTTTGTTCAGGTTTCCGTTGTGCTAACCGCAAGGGCGTGTTGTTCGGCTTCTTTTCCACATATGTGGAAATTCATCGCGACACCAATCATTTAGCTTGAGCGATGCGCAAATGTCATAACGAGTTCGCGCCGCGCCTTCTTTTTCTCTCATTTCATTCGTAACGCTTTGTTTACCAAATGGGGCTTATCTACTAAGGCGTGTGCTTTTGCTGACATCAACCCGGCGGCACCGCAGTCGAGTAGAGAACACCAGCGCTCATGGGCGCGAAACAGGGGTTCAACTGGTGAAAGTTGTTGCGTTTGGCGGCGTACGCAGCCTGTTGACGGCTGCGATGGTTTCGTTATGCGTTGCGTTCAGCTTCCTTGCGACGGGAGTTTCCGCCGAGGAACGCACGATCTCGATGTACAACATCCATACGAAGGACACGATCAAGATCACCTTCAAGAAGGATGGGCGCTACATCCCTGAAGCTCTCGAAAAGCTCAACTACTTCATGCGCGACTGGCGCCGGAACATGACCATCAAGATGGATCCGCGCCTGATCGATCTCATGTGGGAGTTGCATAACGAACTCGGCTCGAAAGAACCGATCCACCTCATTTGCGGCTATCGCTCATCCGGCACGAACGAGCTTCTGCGCCAGACGCGCGGCGGACAGGCACGCAACAGCCGCCACATCACTGGGCAAGCCGCCGACCTCATGTTCCCCGACGTGCCGCTGAAACAGCTTCGCTATTCGGCGCTGGTGAAGGAGCGCGGCGGCGTCGGATACTACCCCGAATCCGGCCTTCCCTTCGTGCATGTCGACACCGGCAATGTCCGCCACTGGCCGCGCATCACGCGCCCGGAACTCGCGGTGATCTTTCCGGGCGGCCGCTCTCAGCATGTCCCCGCCGATGGCCGCCCGCTGACGCCGCAGGATTCGCGTTTCTATCTCGCGCAATGGAAGGAAAGCGGCAAGGAACTGCCCTGGGTCATCACGCATAAGCGCGCGTCCGGCACCATGCTCGCGAGCCTCGTGCCAACCGATGCGCCGCTGCTTCGCCGTGCAAGTCTTTCGATGCCTGAAGCAGCCCCGGCCGCTCCTGCGAAGGTGGAGAAGGCCGCGCCGAAAGACGCCGAGCGTCTGCATCCATCGATCATGCGCCTCCCGCAAACGCTCGCGAAGCCTGACAGCCTCGCCCGCGATCCCGAGGAACTGCCGGAGATTGCCGAGGAAGGCGAGGAGCAGGAAGACGACATTGTCTTCGAGCCGCTTCCCTCCGACACCCTTCTGTCCGAGAAGTCGCTCGCCTACGACATTCTGAAGGGCGAGACCGCGCAGCCGCCCGTCTTCCAGAACGTGAAGCTTCTCATGACATCGCCGTCTGCGATCACGGGCGAGGATTTCGAGCACGGTCTTCAGATCGAGGCGCTTTACGAAGCACATGTATTCAAGGGCCCCGCGATTCAGGTCGCGCTGCGCAGGAGCGCGGCGAGGCTAGCCGCCGCCAATGCGGGCGTTTCGCAAGCGAGATAGGCACTCGCGGGAAACGCATTGCAGGCGGGGGCCGGCTGGAGCAGCTCCGAGAAAAGCGCGAACCGGCTTTCCGTCCGGCATCGAGCTGAAACAGCGGGTCTGTGGGCCTCCTTTTAACCGGATGCGTTGCAGCGCCGAATTTTCATCGTGCCCGCGCCGGATTTCCGACGACGGTTGCACCCTCCGCCACATCGCGTGTAACGACGCTGCCCGCCCCGATCACCGCACCGTCGCCGATGGTAACGCCCGGCAGGACGATCGCGCCCCCTCCGATCCACACATCGCGGCCGATCCGCACAGGAAGGCCGCGTTCCAGTCCGCTCGCGCGCGTTGCGGCATCGCGAGGATGGTCGGCGGCGAGAAGCTGAACGTTAGGTCCGATGAGCGTGCGCTCGCCGATCGAGACGCGCGCCACGTCGAGGATGACGCAATTGAAGTTCACGAACGCCCCCGCACCGAGGCTGATGTTCGTGCCGTAATCGCAGAAGAACGGCGGCCGAATGAACGCGCCTTCGCCGACGAAAGAAAACCTCTCGGCGAGCATTGCATGAAGCTCGGTGGAGCTTGCCGCCATGGCCGCGTTATAGCGTTGCATCCATTGCGCCGCAGCTCGCCGTTCGGCGTCGAGTTCAGGATCTGTGGGGTCATAGAGTTCACCCGCGAGCATCTTTTCCTTGTCGGTCGGCATCAACTTCCCTCTGTGGTAATGCTTTTTGCTGCGCCGCCGTACGGATTTCGGCCAGCGTTCGGCCGGGGCTGATCGCGTCGGGATCGATGCGCAATTCGAGGATCGAGGGAAGGCCCGACGCGCGCGCCATCTCGAAGGCGGCGGGAAAATCTTCCGTGCGCTCGACCACCGCGCCATGACCGCCGAACGCGCGCGCATAGGCGGCAAAGTCGGGATTCCTGAGCGACGTTCCAGACACGCGTCCCGGATAATGCCGCTCCTGATGCATGCGGATGGTTCCATACATGCCGTTGTTCACGACGATGACAATCACGGCCGCGCCATATTGCACGGCGGTGGCGAACTCCTGCCCCGTCATGAGGAAATCGCCGTCGCCCGCAAACGTGACGACCGTGCGGCCCGGATGCACGAGCTTCGCCGCGACGCCCGCGGGCACGCCGTAGCCCATCGAGCCGGAAGTCGGGGCGAGGCCGGTGCCGCACTCGCGGTAAGTGTAGAAGCGATGCACCCAGGCGGCAAAGTTGCCCGCGCCGTTCGCGATGACCGCGTTGCCCGGAAGCGTCTCGCGCAGCCAGGCCACCACTTCGGCCAGCTGGAGGGCGCCCGGCGTCTTCTCCGGCGCGACCCACGCTTCATAATCCGCGCGCGCAGCCTCGCGCCACGCGGTCCATGCAGAGCCGTCGAGCGGCTTCATGTCTTCCAGTGCATCCGCGAAGGCATGGGGTCCGGCGTTGATGGCGAGGTCGGCCTGATAGACGCGGCCCAGCTCTTCCGCACCCGCGTGGATGTGGATGAAAGGCTGCTTCGGTTTCGGGATGTCGAACAGCGTGTAGCCCTGGCTCGGCATTTCGCCGAGGCGCGGGCCGAACGCGATGATGAGGTCGCTGTCGGCGATGCGCCGTTTCAGCGCCGGGTTGAGCGACATGCCGAGATCCCCCACGTAACACGGGCTCGTGTTGTCGAGATAGCTCTGGCGGCGCAGCGATGAGGCCACGGGCAGCCCCGTGCTTTCCGCGAACGCCTTCACCTTGAGCGCGACATCCTTGTCCCAGCCTCCGCCGCCGACGATCATCAGCGGGCGCTCACAGGCAGCGAGCCGCTTGCGAAACTCCGTCATTTGCGCGGGGCCTGGCGACGCCTCCACACGGCTGTAAGGCACGGCGTCGGCCACGGAGACCCGCTCGCGCAGCACATCCTCGGGCACCGCCAATACGACCGGCCCCGGGCGCCCGCTTGTCGCGGTGGCGAACGCGCGCGCCACATATTCCGGGATGCGAGCCGCCTCCTCGATCTCCGCCACCCACTTCGACACCTCGCCGAACATGCGGCGGTAATCGATCTCCTGAAAAGCCTCGCGGTCGCGCATGGAGCGGCCGACCTGCCCTACGATCAGGATCATCGGCGTCGAGTCCTGCCGCGCCACGTGAAGCCCGGCACTCGCGTTCGTTGCTCCCGGCCCGCGTGTGACCATGCAGATGCCCGGCTCGCCCGTGAGCTTGCCATAGGCTTCGGCCATCATCGCCGCGCCGCCTTCCTGCCGACACACGATATACGGCATGTCGCGCTCGTGATCGTAAAGCGCGTCCAGCACCGCGAGATAGCTTTCACCGGGTACACCGAAAATCATCCGCGCGCCGTGCAGGCGAAGCTGATCCGCCAGAATTCGACCGCCGCTCCTCGATGTTTGCGACACGCAACCTCCGATTTCTCGCCGTTGTGTCGTATATTTCGGAGAGTATCGCGCGTTTGCAACATGGCGCCGCTAATGTGGCTAACCGCCTGGAGGCGCGCCGATCGGATATGCATAGAATATCGATCAAATCAGATGGTATTAAAAGGGGCGATGGTTCCGCCGCCTTCCGGCCCCCGGCTGGAGCTTCAGCCGTCCTTATTCCTTGCCGTCGGGCGTTAAGCGCGGGTAACAAGGCAATTAACAGAATCTAAACCACGAACCGGCTAGGTTGCGCACTTGCCTTAAGCGCGCCTTCGCCAACAGGAGGCATCCATGAAATTCTTCGTCGATACGGCCGATGTAGCCGAAATCCGCGATCTCGCCGAAAAGGGACTGCTCGACGGCGTGACGACGAACCCGTCGCTCATCGCCAAGACAGGCCGCAACTTCCTTGAAACGATCCGCGAAATCTGCGCCATCGTGTCCGGTCCCGTCAGCGCGGAAGTTTCGTCCACCGATGCCGAGACGATGATCGCCGAAGGCCGCAAGCTCGCGCGCATCGCTGAAAATGTCACCGTGAAGGTGCCGCTCACCTGGGACGGCCTCAAGGCGTGCCGCACGCTCGCGAATGAAGGCACGATGGTGAACGTGACGTTGTGCTTCTCGGCCAATCAGGCGCTGCTCGCCGCGAAAGCGGGTGCGAGCTTTGTGTCGCCGTTCGTTGGCCGCCTCGACGACATCGGTGAAGACGGCCTGGGCCTGATCCGCGATATTCGCCAGATCTACGACAACTACCCGGATTTCGGCACGGAAATCCTCGCCGCCTCGCTGCGCAGTCCGCGTCACGTGACGGAAGCGGCGCTTGCGGGCGCCGACGTTTCCACCATTCCGCCCTCCATCATGAAACAGCTCGTCAATCATCCGCTCACCGAGAAGGGTCTCGCGACCTTCGTCTCCGACTGGGCGAAGACGGGCCAGACGATCCTCAACGATGACGACCTGCGGACCGTCTGAGGCGTGTTACGAGGAGCGCTCCGCGCTTCAGCCCTCTCCCGCCGAGGGAGAGGGCGTTTTCGTGCCCGACGATCAGCACCGCGATGACGATTATGGCCCCGAAACATTCGCGGCGCCCGATGTTCGCGACGCGGTGGCCGGATGGCTCTCATATCTTCGCGATGCGCGCCGTTACGCCGACAACACGCTCGAAGCCTACGAGCGAGACGCGCGACAATTCCTCACCCATCTCGCCGGGAAGGACGCAAGACCGGTCACGCTCGCGCGGCTGAACGCGCTGACACCTCACGACTTCCGCGGCTTCCTCGCCGACCGGCGCGACGACGGCGCGCAAAGCCGCTCGCTCTCGCGCACGCTTTCGGCGCTGCGCTCGTTCTTCCGCCTGCTCGAACGCACCGGAGCGCTGCAAAACCGCGCCATCCTCGCCGTCGCCCTGCCGAAGCTGCCGCCGCGCCTGCCGAAGCCCGTCACCGAGGCGAAGGCGAAGGAGGTTGTCGACGAAGCGGCGCTCGACGGTGAGCTTTCCGCGCATCCATGGACGGGCGCGCGCAATCAGGCGGTGCTTCTTCTCCTGTACGGCTCGGGCCTTCGCATTTCCGAGGCGCTCGCCCTCAACCGCAAGGATGCGCCGCTTGGACCGCGCGACGTCCTTCGCATCAAGGGCAAGGGCGGACGCGAACGCCTCGCGCCGGTGCTTCCCGTCGCGCAGACCGCCATCGCCGATTATATCGAGCAGTGCCCGCATAATCTGGAGCCGCAAGGGCCGCTGTTCGTCGGCGTGAAGGGCGGGCGGCTCAATCCGCGCATCGTGCAGCTTCTGCTCGCGCGATTGCGCACAAACCTCGCCCTGCCCGCGACCGCGACCCCGCACGCGCTGCGGCATTCCTTCGCAACGCACCTCCTGAGCCGTGGCGCGGACCTGCGCGTGATCCAGGAATTGTTGGGGCATTCCAGCCTTTCGACTACCCAGGGTTACACGGCTGTTGACCGCGACCGCCTCTTTCAGGCTTACTCCAAAGCGCACCCGCGGGCCTAAGTTGTGTACACTTGGCTCGCGCGAACCTTAACGACACGTCTCGGCTGATCGAATCGCGTATGCGCGCCGGAGGTGTCTCGTAAAGAGAGGGCGCGATGGGCATCATACTGACGGTCGCCAACCGCAAGGGCGGCGTGGGCAAGTCGACGATCACAACCATGCTCGCGCACGGCTTCGCCGCGACGGGCGAGCAGCGCGTGCTGGTGGTGGATCTCGACACGCAGTGCAATTCGTCGATCATCCTGACCGGCGGCGAGAAATGGGATTGGGCACGGCGCGACCGTAAAACCATCGCCGACTTCGTCAATGAGCGCTACGACAGGCCGCGTCTTGTGCCGGACGAGTTCATTTTGCACGACGTCGGCGACATCGAAGCGCCGGTCGGGCAACTTTCGGTTCTTTGCGGCTCGCTCGATCTCGAAGACGTGGAAAATGAGCTGCTGCACAACCGCGCGCGCGCCGGGCAAGATCTGCACGCCGCCGAACAGGGCATCGTCTCTCGGTTCGGCGCCATGCTCGAAGAGTTCGCCGACGCGTTCGATGTCGTGATCTTCGACTGCCCGCCCGGCCTCTCGTTCTCCGCGCGGGCGGCGCTCCGGATTGCACACAAGGTCATCGTGCCGTTTCGTCCGGACTTCGTGTCGAGCTACGCCATCGACCGGATTTCGACCGTGATCGAAGAAGGCAACGATCTTCGCACCGTGTTGTCCGTTCCGAAGGAGAAGCGCCGCTATATCGGCCTCGTGAATTTCTGGCGCGACGGCAATTTCCAGCGCCTGCATTACGGCAACGTGGCCGCCGCGCATCCGGTGATGCGCACCGCGATCCCTGAGGACGACAGCATCGCCGAAGCGTTCGAGTATCGCGGCGAGCCGCTTTCCCTCGACGAGAAGTACGGTTCGGCTGCGAGCGTCGTGCGCGCGCTCTGCGGCGAAACGGTCGATTCGATTATTCTGCGTTATGAGCGCGAGGCCGCCGCATGACCGAAGTGCAGACGAATGCCCTGATCCTGAAGCTGCGCGTGCTGTTCGATACCATCGCAAAGGAAGCCGAAGCGAACCCGACTTTCGCCCGGAAGGTCGAAGCTTCGCTTCACGGCATTCTCGACCGCGCAGCGGTCGTATCCAACGCGGAAAGCATCGCCCGCCGGTTCGCGCCGTCGCGCAGCGCACCTCAGTCGCCGCCGCCGCCGTGGGCACCCCCTGCCCCGTCGTCCTGGAGCCCGCCCGCGCCGCCGTCTCGCGCCACGCCTCCGCGGTCGGCGTGGTCTCCTCCCGCTCCGCCCCCCAGAACCACGCCGGACGGCCCTTCCATGCTCGACGGCGTAACGTTCGACCCCTTGGAATGCCACATCGAGGCGGCGGTCATGGGCGGGCGCGAACAAGAGGCACGCGCCTTTCTCGGGCGGCTCGACCGTTCGCAGCTTGAAGAAGTGGTGAAGGCGCAGCGCTTGCCCGGCCAGCGCTCGCTCACGCAGGCCATTCGCGATGCGGAACAGGCGTCAGCCGTCGACGCCATTGTGGACAGCGCCGCCGAGCGCGTAAAGAGGCGGTTTTCGGCTATCGGGTGAGGCGGTATCGCTCTCCTTGTCAGGAGCGCGAAGACGCACGCGTGCCAACGAGATAGGCAAACGGCGGCGCTCGCCGCCGTTTGCCTTGCAGGCGAAGTTTTACTTCAAGGGCTCGTAGCTCGAACTGCCGCCGAGCCGATAGTTGAGGCCGATCTTGGCGGTATGGAACGACGTTTCCGGCCCTTCGATCGTATTGCCGGCGGCGCTGGACAGATCCTCCTTGCCGAAGTCGACATACTGATATTCGCCCTTCAGCGACCAGTTCTGCGAAACCTTGTATTCGATGCCGCCACCAGCGGTCCAGCCGGTGCGCGTATCGTTGTTGTCGAACAGGACGCCCGCGTAGTCGAGCTTCTGGTTTGCGCCGCCGTAGGCGAAGCCGCCCGTACCGAAGAGCAGCGTGTTGCCGAAGGCATAGCCGAGGCGTCCGCGCAACGTTCCGAACCAGTCGGTGCTTTCGCGGCTCGTATATGCGCCGCTCCCGTCGGAGCCGCTGGATTTACCGTTCAGTCGCCCGGCCTGAATGTCGGTTTCCAGACCGTAGACGAAATTTCCGCTCTGGAAATTGTAGCCGATCTGACCGCCGCCGAACCCGCCATCGACGTCGCCGCGCGCGCCCTTCTCGCCTGAAGGAAGGTTGATCGAATCGTCACCCGCTCCCCAGGCGTAGCCGCCGTTGACGCCGACATAGAAGCCCGCCCAGGTATTGGGCTGAACGACCGGCGGTGGCGGTGCGTATGTGGTGGGTGCCGGCGCGCGATACATGTCGGCGGCGTTGGCGCCAAGCGGTCCTGAGATCGCGGCGCCGATGAGCGCAAGACAGAGAGACCGATAACGAACTGTGTGCATTTCCGAAAATCCCCCTCAGCGGAGCGCGCCCGGAAGGCCGCTCCCTTGATGTCGGATGGTTAAGGGTTGCTGAAAACAACAGCCGAACTTGGGCGATGGCAAGGCACGAGCAAGGTTTCGAGACAAGGCGAGGGTTCGCGGGAACCGAAGGCGGAGCCGATGCAGCAAAAACTTTGCAGGAAAAACAGAGGCATAACTGCCGCCGACCCCTGTGTGCGCCTCGCATGGCGGGCGGCCTGTCATGCCACCCGCCCGCGCATGACGTTACGCACCTGATCCGTGCGGTGTGGCAGACGGCTCCACCGGAGCGCCGTGACGGTCGAGGGCGGCGTGAAGCTTCTCCATGTCGAGCTGACCTTCCCATCGCGCGACGACGAGTGTCGCCACCGCGTTGCCGATGAAATTCGTCAACGCGCGGCATTCGGACATGAACCGATCGATACCGAGGAGCAGCGCCACACCGGCCACCGGTATCTCCGGCACGGCCTGCAAGGTGGCCGCAAGCGTGATGAAGCCGCCGCCCGTTACCGCCGCCGCCCCCTTCGAGGTGAGCATCGCAACGCCGAGGATCAGAAGCTCGTGGGACAGCGTGATATGCGTGTTCGTCGCCTGCGCGATGAACAGCGTCGCGAGCGTCATGTAGATGTTGGTGCCGTCGAGGTTGAACGAATAGCCGGTCGGCACGACAAGCGAGACGACAGGCCGCCCCGCACCCGCCGCCTCAAGCTTCTTCATAAGGAGCGGCAGAGCGCTTTCCGACGACGACGTGCCGAGCACGATCAGCAGTTCCTCGCGGATGTAGCGAAGCAGCTTGAAGATGTTGAAGCCGACGAGCTTCGCGATGATCCCGAGCACGATCGAAACGAACAGGAAGGCCGTGAGGTAGAACGTGAAGATCAGGAAAAGAAGATTGCCGATCGACTTGACGCCATAGGCGCCGACCGTGAAGGCCATGGCGCCGAATGCGCCGATGGGCGCGAACCGCATGATGATGCCGACCATGCGGAAGACGACCTTTTCACCGTAGCGCACCGCTTCCAGAACCGGTTCGCCTTCCTTGCCGAGCGCGCTGATCGCGATGCCGGTCAGGATCGCCACGAACAGCACCTGAAGGATCTCGCCGCTCGTCAGCGCGCTGAAGACGGTTTCCGGGATGATGTGGATGATGAAATCCACCATCGAGGTGTGCGCGGCGTTGCTGGTGATCTTTGAAACGGCGTTCGTGTCGAGAGTGGCGGGGTCAATATTGAAGCCCGCCCCCGGCTGGAGGGTACGCGCCACGATAAGGCCCACGACGAGCGCGAAGGTGGACACCACCTCGAAATAGATCAGCGCCTTGCCGCCGACGCGGCCGACGCGCTTCACATCGCCCATGGCCGCGATGCCGACCACCACGGTGCAGAAGATCACCGGCGCGATGATCATCTTGACGAGTTTGATGAACCCTTCGCCGAAAGGCTTCATCGCAGCGCCGAGATTGGGGAAGAAGTAACCAAGCAAAATGCCGATGGCGACGGCGATCAGAACCTGGACGTAGAGTATCTTGTAGAAAGGTTTCTTCTGCATTGGTTTCCGACCGCGCGAACACTCGCCCGGAAATCTCGTTTCCAGGCGGCTTTGTGCCGGGCGGCTCCCGCGAAATCTGTTCGATTGCGCCGTCTGCTGACGACGCGCTACCCCGATCCCATTCAGGCGAATGGCGCGGCACCCCATACACCTATGGGCGGCGACTTAACAGCGATAAAAATGCGAATGTCGCATCTCGTTTAGTCAGCTTTTTCTTCGCGGATAAACTTAAGCCACCGAAAACGCGCGAAACAGGGTTCGGCGGTCACCATCCATGACTAAACCGCAATGGCGCATCGACTCAAACGCAATGCCCGCAGGAACCGTTCGCGTTCCAGAAGCTGCGGCTGGCGAAATCTTTCTGCGCGGCCACGCGCGACTCGAAATGAACCAATACGCATGGCGCCGCGCGCACGAAAGAAAATATCGCGGCGTCGGGCCGGGAGGCGCGGCTTCGCCACGGGCAACAAGCGTCGCCCATCGCGAAGCTGGCCGCCGCTTCGCCGTCAGGCGACGTTGGCAAGCCGTTGAAGCGCGGCTTTCAGGCGTTCGGCAGCGGCTACCGCCTCGGCGCGGCGCTCGCGGTTATCCTCCAGAACTTCTTCAGCCGCTTTCGCCACGAACTGCTCGTTCGCGAAGCGCGCGTCGATCTTGGTGATCTCGGATTCGTGCTTGCCGATTTCCTTCTTCAGCCGCTCGCGCTCGGCCGCGATGTCGATCACGCCCGCCAGCGCCAGCGCCATCGTCGCCTCGCCCAGCACGAACTGCGCGGAGCCTTGCGGCGGCACATCCGCGAAGCCGATGTCCGACAGCCGCGCCATGCGCTTCAGGAAAGCCTCATAGCGGGCCGCGCGCGCCTTCGTGTCGTCCGTCGCGCCGGTGAGCGTGAGCGGCAGGAGCGTTGCGGGCGGCACGTTCATTTCAGAGCGCAGCGAGCGGATTTCGCTGATGAGGTCGATCACCCAGTCGATCTCCGCGAGCGCTGCGGCGTCCGTGTCGCGCGCGGGGGTCGGCCACGGGGCGAGCGCCAGCAGCGACGTGCGCGCGGGGCCATCTTCGCCCGTCACCGTCCAAAGCTCCTCGGTGACGAAGGGCATGAACGGATGGAGCAGCTTCAGGATTTCGTCCAGCGCCCACGCAGCGGTGGCTTGTGTCTCGGCCTTGGCGGCTTCATCCTCGCCCATGAACACGGGCTTGGCGAATTCGAGATACCAGTCGCAGAAGCGGTTCCACACGAAGCGGTAGACCGCGCCTGCCGCGTCGTTGAAGCGGTACGCCTCGATGGCTTCGGTGACGGCGGCGGCGGTCGCCTGCGCCTCGGCATAGATCCAGCGGTTGAGCGTGAGCTTCGCGGCGGCGGGGTCGAAGCCCTCCTTCCGCACGCAGCCGTTCATCTCGCAGAAGCGCGCCGCGTTCCAGAGCTTCGTCGCGAAGTTGCGATAGCCCTCGATGCGCTGCATGGAGAGCTTCACGTCGCGGCCCTGCGCCGCCATCGCCGCCATGGTGAAGCGCAGCGCGTCGGCGCCGTAATTGTCCATGACGGAGAGCGGATCGACGACATTGCCCTTCGACTTCGACATCTTCGCGCCTTTTTCGTCGCGGACGAGCGCGTGAATGTAGACGTCGCGGAACGGCACCTCCTTCTCGAAGTGCAGCCCCAGCATCATCATGCGGGCGACCCAGAAGAAGATGATGTCGAAGCCGGTGACGAGCACCGATGTCGGGTAGTAGCGCTTGAGTTCCGGCGTCTCGTCGGGCCAGCCGAGCGTCGAGAACGGCCACAAGCCGGACGAGAACCACGTGTCGAGCACGTCTTCATCGCGCGCAAGCGTCGCGGCCTTGCCGTAGTGTTCGCGGGCAAGCGCCTGCGCCTCCGCCTCGTCATGCGCAACGAAGATATGGCCGTCAGGCCCATACCATGCCGGGATCTGATGCCCCCACCAGAGCTGGCGCGAGATGCACCACGGCTGGATGTTTTCGAGCCACTGGAAGTAGACGGTGCGCCAGTTCTCCGGCACGAAGCGCGTCCTGCCTTCGCGCACGGCGGCGAGCGCGGGCTGCGCCAGCGTCTTCGCGTCGACGTACCACTGGTCGGTCAGGTACGGCTCGATGACGACATTCGAGCGGTCGCCATAAGGCACCTTCATCAGATGCGGCTCGATCTTCTCGACGAGGCCCAGCGCCACGAGATCGGCGACGACGCGTTTGCGCGCCTCGAAGCGGTCGAGCCCCCGATACGCCTCCGGAATGGAATACACCGCCGATGGGCCAACCAATCCATCATCGTCTGAATGTATGACATTGGGATTGTTCGGATCCGGAGCGCGATGCCCCCATGAAAAATCATCGAAAACTGACGTCTTCAATGTCCCATCAGGGCGCAAGAGGTTGATCGGCTCGTCCATCCCGGTGGCGGCCTTGATCTCAGCGCGGTGCCGCTTCCACACCTCGAAGTCGTCGGTGTCGTGCGCGGGCGTGATCTTCACCGCGCCGGACCCCTGTTCCGGGTCGGCGTGCTCATCGGCGACGATGGGGATTTCGCGGCCCACCAGCGGCAGGATCACCGTCTTGCCGATATAAGGCTTCCAACGCTCGTCCTCGGGGTTCACCGCGACGGCCATATCGCCCAGCATCGTTTCGGGGCGCGTGGTGGCGACGACGACGAACTTGCGGTCGAGCTTCTCCGCGTCCTTGATCGGATATTTGAAATAGTAGAGATGGCCGCTCGGATCGCGGTCGATGACCTTGGCGAAGGCGACCGCATCGAAGGGCTTTTCCTCCGCCGTCTTTTCGGACCACGTAAAATTGCCCTTTTTCTCGACCGATATCACCTCAAGATCCGAGATCGCGGTTTGCAGCTTCGGGTCCCAGTTGACGAGCCGCTTGTCCTTGCGGATCAGGCCGTCGTTGTAGAGGTCGACGAACACCTTGACGACGGCGCGCGACAGCCCTTCGTCCATGGTGAAGCGCTCGCGCGACCAGTCGCACGACGCGCCGAGCCGCTTCAATTGGTTGACGATGGTGCCGCCGGAATGCTCCTTCCACGCCCAGACGCGGCGCAGGAATTCCTCGCGCCCGAGGTCGCGGCGCGACGGCTCCTGCTTCTCCATCAGCTGGCGCTCGACAAGGCTTTGCGTCGCGATGCCCGCATGGTCGGTGCCGGGCTGCCAGAGCACGTCGCGGCCGCGCATGCGGTAGAACCGCGCGAGCACGTCCTGAAGCGTGTTGTTCAGCGCGTGGCCCATATGCAAGGAGCCCGTCACGTTCGGCGGCGGAATTACGATCGAATACGGCTCCGCCTTCGGATTGACTTCGAGCGCTTTCCCGGCGCGGAAGGCTTCTGCGTCCTCCCAGGCTTTGGACATGCGCGGTTCGATGGCGGCGTGATCGTAAGTTTTTTCCAACATTGGCGTGAGCGCCTGATTTTATGAGCTTGAAGGTCCGGTAGATGTAGAAAAACGGCAAGCGCGCGGCAACCGCTAAAGCGGGCCGCGCCGGGTTGCCTTGTGCATCGCGAGTCGAAAGCCGCGAGGATGCGAGCGAAGGCGAGCCAGCGCTCGCCTATACCTGATCGTCCGCTTTCGGGAAAACACCGCGTGCCGCGATCTCGTCGCGGATGGCGCTTTCGAGGATGCGCGGCATGTTCTCGTTGAGCCACTGCACCAGCATCGGACGCAGCATCTCACGAACGGCGGCTTCGAGCGGTCCCGTTGCGGTCGGCGGAAC
Organism: Rhodomicrobium lacus; assembly: GCF_003992725.1. Lineage (NCBI taxonomy): Bacteria > Pseudomonadati > Pseudomonadota > Alphaproteobacteria > Hyphomicrobiales > Hyphomicrobiaceae > Rhodomicrobium > Rhodomicrobium lacus. The sequence continues at coordinate 197,050 of NZ_RZNF01000004.1, forward strand.
CGCGGCAGCCGGAGACGGCGCGGGCGCCTGCACGTGCGCTTGTTGCGCGGGTAGCGCTTGCGATGGATAAGACGGCGACGGCTGCTCCGCGCCGATGAAGCGGGCCTGCGCGAGCGGCGGCTCCGCCTCTTCAACGACGGGTTCCGGCTCCGGTTCGGACGCAGCCGCTTCGGACGCGGGCTCACTGTCAAACGAGGTGGAAGCCAGTAGCCAAGGTGCAAAATCGGGGCGAGGACCACGCTGAACCGGGGCGTCGAAATGGTGCTCCGGCTCCTGTTCGAAATGCGCCTGGTGAAAATGCTCTTGTCCGACGCTGCGGTCATCGGGCGCGCCAGCTTCGTCGGCCTGTGCCTCCTCCGACGGCAGATCCTCGGACCGTGCCTCCCCGATCTCGCGGAAATGCTCCGTTTCGGGAGACACAGCCTGCGCGATCTCGGTCTCGGCATCCTCCGACTGCACGGGGTCGGCAGCCTCTGCCGAAGCATCGGGCGCTGCATCTTCGGTCTTCAACGGCGCTTCCTGCGCGGTCATAGGCTCGAAAGCGGCAGCTTCGCGGCCCTCTGCCTCCTGATCCTCTTCGTCGTTCACGTCGTGGCGGAAATCGTGGCGCAAGACTTCGTCGAGCAGGCTCGGAAGGGGCTGCACGGTCTTGCCAGCGCTCTGGCGCTCCATGGCGCTGGCGAAGCTTTCGGTCACCTCGGCCTTCCGGTCGTCCGCAAGCGTCTCGAAATCGACCTCGCCGGCCTGCGCGAGTTCCTCGGCGTCCATCGCCTCGACGGCGTCGCGTGCCAACCGCTCGGCGAGGACGGCCATTGCCGAATCTTCCGGCCCGGTGGCGGCATTCGCCTCCGGCTCCGGCGCGGCAGCGGCCTGGGTCTTCGGAGTTTCCTCCGCGCGCGGCTGGATATCCTGCGGAATGAGCGGCACCGGACCTGCGGCGGGAATGGGCATGTGAATGTCTTCGGCCCATCGCTTCTGCGGCCTCGGCGCGGTGGCGTCGGAGGCCGTGCGCGGTGTGACGGGTGCGGCCGGGATGGGGGTTGCGGCGGGCGCGCCAGGCAGCTCCCGCCGCGACCAGATCGAGCGCGGAGGCGCCTGCACCGGACGCGGCTGAACGTCATGCGAATCGCCCCCCGAACCGGGTGTTTCGCGACGATATGGCTCCGCGCCGGTCGTCTCGGCCCGCGGCGTTTCGAGATGCGCGGCAACGCGCTCCATTGGCGACATCGCCTGCGCGCTCACGGGATGAACCGCCGGGCGCTCTTCCCGCGCGGCAACGGGTGCTTGCGCAACGGGTTCCGCCTTCTGCGCTGGCCGGTGATTTGGCTCAGTCCCGGCCGAAACCGAAGGCGCTGCCCGCTCCACCGGAAACACAAGTTCCTCGGTGAGGTCGAGAACGTCGTCTTCGACGGGCCTGACGGGAGATCCGGCTGATGTGGGACGCCCGCTCTCGGTTGCAGACGGTTTGCCGTCCTCAGAGATAATCGAGCGGATGGAGGCGAGAATCTCCTCCATCGACGGTTCGGGAGCCTGATCTGCGCGGTTCATGCCAATCACCCTGTACGAGCGCGCCCGCCTTTGAGCGGGCACGTTTCACCTATGCCTGAATCACCGCTGGAAACCAGCCGCATCAGGCTAGTGTCATCGGAAAGGCTTCGCCACCGGTTTCACGGGATTTGCGGCAGTTTTTGGGTATAAGCAGGACCATCGGCCGAATCCTGCCCCGGAAGAAGCCCCGGATCCTCGACGGGAACGACGCGCGGATCTTCCTGACTTTCAACTGACGCACCCCAGCCATACCACGCATCCTTGACCTGGGCGTAATAGCGGGTTGGATCGTAAAGTTCCGCCTGAAGCGAGATATCGGAGGCCGTGAGGCGTCCCATGCCCGAAAGCACCGAGTACGACGCCACGACGAGGTCGCGGCGGTAGGACACGAGATTGACCTGCGCATTCAGGTTCTGCTGCTCCGAATTCAGCACGTCGAGCAGCGTGCGCTGGCCGACGCGCTCTTCTTCGCGCACGCCCTGAAGCGCGATTCTTGTCGCCTCGACCGCCGCCTCACCGGCGGCGACGTTGCCTTTCGCGGCGATCAGAAGACCCCAGGCCGAACTGACCTGCTGGCGAGCGATTTCGCGTGCTTCGTCGATCTGCTGGCGACGCTGGGACAGCGTCTCGATCTCGGCGCGGATACGGGCCGAAACCTCGCCGCCCTCGTAGATCGGAATGTTGAGACTGCCGACGATGCGCGCATCGTCATACTGGTTGATCAGCGGACTCTGCGTCTGCGCGCCCTTCGTATAGCTCGCCTCGACGGTAAGCTGGGGCAGGAGTTCGCCCTTCACCTGCTTGACCTGATGCTGCTGCGCGCGCTCGCGAAAGAGGGCGGAGAGAATGAGCGGGTTCTCGGACTGCGCGACAGCGATCGCCTCGTCGAGCGTCTTGGGAAGCAGATTGGTCGCCGGACCCGGATCGCGCAGCGTTCCCGGCGGATGGCCGATATACTGCGCGAATCGGGCCTGGTCGCCGTAAAGCGTGCCCTGAGCGATGGACAGATCCGCTTGCGACTGGGCGAGACCAGACTGGGCCTGCGCCACGTCCGTGCGCGTCACCTCGCCCACCTTGAAGCGGTCCTCGGTCGCGCGCAACTGTTCGGCCAGGACTCGGACATTGTTCTGGCGAAGGTTCACGATTGCCTGATCGCGCACCACGTCCATATAGGCGGTTGCCGCGTTCAGAAGCATCGTCTGCTCGGAATTGCGCACATCCTCGCGGCCCGCCTCTACGGAAGCCTCGGCGCCCTTGACGTTGTTGTAGGTACGAAAACCGTCGAACACGTTCTGCTGCACGGCGATCTGCGCCGTGCGGGGATTGTAGAGGCCGTTCGAAGCCTGCGAGCTATCGAACACACTGATTGGAATGCTGCCGTTCACTTTCCCATCGGTGCAATCCGTGGCGCACAAAGCAATATTTTGGTCCGCACCGAAGCCACTGCTTTGATACCGCGTGCGCGTATCGGCGCGGCCTGCCTGAAGCGTGGCGCTGACGCGAGGCCTGTACCCCGATTTGGCGCGCGCGACCTGGTTGTCCGTCGCACGCAGTTGCGCCCTCGCCGCCTTCAGCGTCGGGTTATATAGATAAGCGGCGGTCAACGCTTCCTTAAGGCTCTCGGCGCTGACAGAACCTCCCAGAGCAATGCTCAAGGCCAAGGCCGAGCAAAGCGTCCTGGAAGCTCTGACGAAACGGGAGGAAAAACTTCTTAACGGCATGGACTGCTTCCGTTGTTCGAACCCGCACCAACGCATGCACCACATCGTCAACGCGGCACAGAGCATGTGCCTGCGGAAAGCTATCCATGAGAAGGCATAAGCAAAAGTAAAATCGGCTCGTCACCAGTGCTTTTCGGAGGTTTTTGCGTGGGCCCGTTGCTAAGTTGCCGCAGCGACGATAATTCTGTGACAATACGTTACGCTCTGCGAAGATCTTGCGACGTATCCTTACAATTGCGCGGAATATCGGAACGATTCGTTAAGGGCTTGATGCCTGATTACCAACCCGCAATCCAGGTTGATTCCCAATACGCAGTCTGGTTTCGAAATGAACTGCATGGAAGGCGCCAGTTTTGCCAAAACTCACAGCGCCTTCTGATTCTCATAGCGCCTTCCGATTCCGGGAAAAAGCGTTCGCGGCCGAAAACGCGGCACCGCCGCCTTCTGATTCCATCAAAGGCGCGCTCTAATTCTGAAAGAACCGCTCCCGCTTCCGGGGGCACCCTAGAACGTGAATTGCGGCTGTGGTTCGAAGCCCGGAAGGTAGTCTGCCGACGCGTCGAAGAGCGGGCGCCCGGAGACGACGTCGCCGCTTTTCTCATAAAGCCACGCGCGGCCGAGCCAGCCCCGGCGCATAATCGCGACGAGCCGTCCGCCATCGGCAAGCTGGTCGAACAGGGCCTTCGGCTCCTCCGCCACCGCACCATTGACGACGATGAGGCTGAACGGCTTTTGCGAGGGCACACCTTTTTCGAGCGCACCCGCGTGAACGCCGACGTTGCTTGCACCCAGAAGGGAAAGGCGTTTCTTCATGGCATCGGCCAGCGCAGCCGACGTTTCGAGCGCGTCGACCTTGGCAGCGATGCGCGAGAGGATCGCCGCGCTGTAGCCCGTGGCCCCGCCGACGTCGAGCACGTGGTCTTCGCGGGAAGGCTCCACCGCCTCAAGGAGCCTTGCGAGCACCATCGGCTGCAGAAGATAGCGCGCGGGTTCATCGCCCTGGGCTTCAACGGCGAGCAAACCCTCGTCGATATAGGCGAGCTGTTGCCGATTCTCGGGAACGAACAGCTCGCGCGGCAGCGAGGCGAACGCATCCAGTATGAGAGGGTCGCGCACCCCATTGGGCCTGATTTGCGATTCGACCATGTGAAGCCGCGCCGTTGCAAAATTCATCGTCTGCCGTGCCCCGAAAGTTCCTTGCGCTGCGATGGGTAACAAAAAATGGCGCACGTGAACAGAGGCACGAAAACGCATTGCATGGACACTTTTCATGCGCCGACGATCATGCTACCAAGTCAGGCAGAGGCCACGTGGCGGAGTGGTGACGCATCGGACTGCAAATCCGCGCACCCCGGTTCGATTCCGGGCGTGGCCTCCATCTTTCGCCTCGTGCGACGGGCTTTCGCGCACCCAGCCACATCCGACAAAATCGCACCAAGCGCCATAACCGGGTTACGCCTCGGGATACTCGGTTCGTTGCGCGCCCGACAACACGGCGCGAGGGAGCGGATTGCGACTCGATCCCGGCGCTGGCGGCTCTATCGCCTTTCCCCGTACTGCAAGCCGGAACGCTTGACGCTTTGAAAGCGAGAGCCGCCAGGAATCTGGATGTCTTATGAATGCACCAGAATCGACACATTTCCGCCTAATTTGACAAAAAACTGAAGTATCTCGCGATGCGTCAGGCGACGGTCTCAGTATATACCGAAGTCAGAATCAGCGATAGTTAGCGGGTATCAATTTAGAATTATTGTATTTCTATATTATCCAGTAATTTGGAAGACTTGCCGTTTCGGCGAGTTTGCCTTAAATGCGAGGCTACACGCAGAAAAGGACACGGGAAGCCACCATGAGAAAAACTATTTTTGCCGGCGCGCTTTCAATCGCGACGATTATTTCAGGATTCGCTGCCAAGGCGCAGGAACTGACGGTGTATTCCGGTCGCGGCGAAAGCTTTGCCGGTCCCGTCTTCAGGATTTTCGAGGAGCAGACGGGAATCAAGGTCAAGGCGCGTTACGGCTCAACCGCGGAGCTGTCCGCGCTTCTGAAGGAAGAAGGCGCGAAATCGCCCGCCGATGTATTCCTCGCGCAGGATGCAGGCGCGCTGATCGAAAACCGCACGCTTTTCGCCGACGCGCCGAAGGTGCTGTCGGAAACCGCGCTGCCTGAGTTCCGCAGCAACGATCCGAAATGGCTCGCCACGTCCGGCCGCGCCCGCACGCTCGTCTACTCGAAGGAGCGCGTCAAAGCCGACCAGCTGCCGAAATCCGTGTTCGACCTGACGAAGCCGGAGTGGAAGGGCAAGGTCGGCTATTCGCCCAAGAACGCAAGCTTTCAGGCGTTCCTGACGGCGCTGCGCGTTCAGGAAGGCGAGGAAAAGGCGAAGGCTTTCGTCAAGGGGCTCGTCGATAACGGCGCGAAGACCTACGCCAACAATGTCGCCATCGTGCAGGCCGTCGCCGATGGCGAGATCGATGCGGGCCTCGTCAACTCCTATTACCTCACACGTTTCGTGGCGCGCGATGCGAAGGTTCCGGTGGCGCAGACATTCTTCGACAAGGGCGACATCGGCAATCTCCTGTTCGTGTCCGGCGCGGGTATCGTCGAGACGAGCAAGAACAAGGAGAACGCTGCAAAGCTTCTGGAGTTCTTCCTGAGCCCCGCCGTGCAGCAGCATTTCGCGAGCGCCGTCGGCGAGTATCCGGTCATCAAGGGCGTCATCCCGAACCCGACACTGACCGGCTCTCTCGCATCGCCGAAGGATTACGCGCCCAACGTTCCGCTGGAAAAGCTCGGCGACGTCAGCGCCACCAAGAAGCTCCTGACCGAACTCGGCCTCTTGTAACAATGAAACTCCGGACGGAAACGGCAAACGGGACGCGCAACACCCGCGATCAGGCGAGATGACCGCGCGGCAGCAAGCCTTCGCCGGGCGTCCGGCACCATGGATCAGGGTTTTCGGCCGTCGCGGCGCGCCCGGGCGAAAGCCACCTCTTTTTCTCATGCTGCCCGCCATCTTGGCGGGCGGCATGATGTTCATTCCGCTTGTCTATCTCGTCGTCAGGGCCGGCGCGACGGAGCGTACCGAACTTGCCGCGATCGTGCTCAGGCCCTTCACGCTGGAGGTCACGCTCAATACGCTCGCCCTCGTCGGCTCGGTGCTCGTTCTCGCGACGGCGATAGCGTTGCCGCTCGCGCTTCTCGTCACGCGCACGGACATCCCGGCGAAGCGGGCGATCACCATCCTCGCCACGCTGCCGCTTGCCATTCCGGGCTACGTGATGGCCTACGCGCTGATCGGGCTGTCCGGCTATTACGGACCGCTCAACGCGTTCTTCGGCCTGCGCCTTGCGCGCCCGGAGGGGTTGTTCGGCGCGGCGCTGGCGCTCTCGCTCTACACCTTCCCTTACGTCTTCCTGAACGTCCGCGAGGCGCTTCTCGGCCTCGATCCGGCGCTTGAGGAAACGGCTCGCAGCCTGGGCCGTTCGCCGCGCGCGGCTTTCCTGTCGGTGACGCTGCCGCACCTGCGACCCGCCCTCCTGTCGGCCTGGCTCGTCGTTGCGCTCTATACGCTCGGCGATTATGGCGCGATTGCCCTGATGCGCTACGACGTGCTCTCGTCCGCGATCTTCAGCCAGTACGCCAATGCGTTCGAGGTGAATTATGCCGCCTGGCTCGCGCTGATGCTGCTTGCGATCGCCGCAGCCTTTCTCGTGCTTGAAGGTGCCTTGAACCGGCAGCGTCGCCTCGCCCGGACCGGCACCGGAACGCGCCGGAATCCGCCCGTCTTGCTGCTGGGGCGATGGCGGTGGCTTGCGGTCGGCTTCGCAGGTCTGGTTCACCTCGTCTCGCTCGGCGTTCCGGCGCTCGTCATCGCCTTCTGGCTCTCGCGCGCCCCCGCCGATGTGGACTGGACCAAGGTGCCCGCCACGGTGCTCGGTACGCTTTCGGTGGCCCTTCCGGCCGCCGCGCTCGCCGTCGCCATCGCGGTGCCGGTGGCGCTTGTCGCAACGCGCTGGCCCTCGCGGCTGACCTACGGCATCGAGCGCATGACGTATTTCGGCTATGCCGTGCCCGCGCTTCCCTTTGCGCTCGCAACGGTTTTCTTCACGCTCGCCGTCGTGCCGGTCTTCTACCAGACGCTCGCGGTCCTTATAATTGCGCTCGCGCTGCACACCGCCGCGCTCGCCGTCGGCCCCGTGCGCGTCCGCCTCCTGCAAATCGGCCCGCGCGTCGAGGAAAGCGCGCGTTCTTTCGGCTATTCCGCGCCCGCCGCCTTTCGCCACGTCACGCTCCCGGCGCTCTCGCGAAGCGTGCTGGCCGGCGCGATCTTCGTCTTTATCGTGGTGGCGAAAGAACTGCCGATCACGCTTCTTCTCGCACCCTCCGGCTTCACTACCATGGCGATGAACGTTTTCAGCCGCACGCATGAGGGCATGCTCTACGAGGCCGCGCCCTATGCCGCGCTCATGATCGCCTTTTCCGCGGTCTCCGTTGCGCTGATGCTCCGTTCCGAAAGAAATCACCCGTGACACATCCCACGAACACCGACCGCCCCTTCCTTCGCATCGTGGGTGTTACGAAGCGCTTCGGCGATATGACGGCGCTCAAGGACGTTTCGCTCGACCTTCGCGAAGGCGAGATCCATGCTCTGATCGGGCCGTCCGGCTGCGGCAAGTCCACGCTTCTTCGCATCGTCGCCGGTTTCGAGACGGCGGACGAAGGTTCCGTTCATCTGGGGCAGCGCCGCATCGACACGCTCAAGCCCGAAGCGCGCGGCATCGGCATCGTCTTCCAGGACTATGCGTTGTTTCCGCATCTGACCGCAGCGCAAAACGTGGCATTCGCGCTGAAATATGCGAACGATACCCGTCGGGCCGCAGGGACCGCGCCCCTCCTGCGCATGGTTCGCCTCGATGGCCTCGAAAACCGCTTTCCCGACGAATTGTCGGGCGGACAGCAGCAGCGCGTTGCGCTCGCGCGGACCTTCGCGGCGGGCCCGCGCACCATCCTTCTCGACGAGCCGTTTTCCAATCTCGACGCCTCCTTGCGCGAGACGACCCGGCGCGAGATCCGCGACATCCTGAAGGCGAGCGGCCTCGGCATTCTGTTCGTCACCCACGACCGCGAGGAAGCGTTGTCCTTCGCCGACCGCATCACCGTGCTCCGCCAGGGGCGCGTCGAACAGACGGGCCTGCCGAAGGATCTTTATTTTCGCCCGGCTAACGCCTTCGTCGCGGGCTTTCTCGGTTCGACAAATCTCCTCGATGGCGTCGCGAACGGGGCGATTGCCGAAACGCCGCTCGGGCGCGTGAGCCTCGACCGGCCCGCAAGCGGCCACGTGCGGCTGTCGCTGCGCCCCGAATCGATCCGCATTGCGCCCGGGGGTGGCGAAGGCGTGCCCGCCACCGTCGCGAGCCTCGTGTTCAAGGGACACGACGCGTCGGCATTCGTACGCGTGGGCGAGACCACCTTCGAGGTGCTGACAACCGCATTGCTCGATATCGAGCCCGGGCAGTGCGTGCATGTCGCCGCGCGCTCGTGCGCCGTCGTACTGGAGGAGTAAAGCGCTTCTGGTGGGGACGAGGGCGGAGAAGCGAGCCTTCTGTCCGCCCTCGCGCTTGTCTCTTTTTACTTCTGGAAGATCTGATCGAAGACGCCGCCTTCGCCGAAGTGCTCTTTCTGTGCTTTTTCCCAGCCGCCGAGAAGCCCCTCAACCGTGAATGTTTTCAGCGCCGGGAAACGGCTCGCATGTTTCGCGGCAACCTCAGCATCGCGCGGGCGAAAATCGCGGTTCGCGATGATCTCCTGCCCCTGCGGTGAGAACAGGAATTCGAGATAGGCTGTCGCTTGCTTTCGCGTGCCGCGTCTGTCGACGACCGAATCGACGACCGCCACCGGCGGCTCGGCCTCGATGCTGATCGACGGATACACGATGTCGAACTTGTCCTCGCCGATCTCTCGGGCGAGCGCCAGGGCTTCGCTCTCGAAGGTGATCAGAACATCGCCGATCTGGTTCTGCGTGAAGGTCGTCGTCGCACCGCGTCCGCCGCCGTCGAGCACGGGCACGTTCGCAAACAGCCGCGTGACGAAATCCTTCGCGGCGGCGGCATCCCCGCCTTTCTGGAGGGAATAGCCCCATGCCGAGAGATACGTATAGCGGCCATTACCCGAAGTCTTCGGGTTCGGCACAATGACCTGAAGCCCTTTTTTCGTCAGGTCGTCCCAGTCCTTGATGGCTTTCGGGTTCCCCTTGCGCACGACGAAAACGGTGGTGGTCGTATAGGGGCTAGCCTTGAACGGGAAGCGGTCGCGCCAATCCTTGGCGATGATGCCCTTGTCGGCGATGACGTCGATGTCGGGAGACTGGTTCATGGTAACGACGTCGGCTTCGAGGCCATTGAGGACGGAAAGCGCCTGCTTGCTCGACCCGCCATGCGATTGTTTCACCGTGACAGCTTCTCCGCTCTTCGCCTTCCAGTCGGCCTCGAACGCGGGGTTGATCTCCTTGTAAAGCTCGCGCGTCACATCGTAGGAGACGTTGAAGATCGTCGTCTGCGCGAAGGTTGGTGTCGAGAAGGCGAGGACCGCAAATGCGATCACGGCAGCGAAGGGCGTTCTTGGCAAAGAATTGCTCCAGCTTTTATGGTGTCTGGCGGAATAACGGACCGGAAGGCCGGGCCACGCCCGGCGGCAACGGGTATAGATGGATTTATATGAGCGCGCGTGTCTTGCATCCAGCATATCTTTGCCAAGAAATTGGCAAACGCCGGTTTCGACATCTATCGTCATGCTAATATTTGGCTTATTTTTGGAACAGGATTCTCAGTGCAGAGCATCGGCGAGACGGACTTTTTATTCGCTCCCCTTTTCGGAAATCCGGGCTGATCGCGGAAAATTGCTTGGCACGCCCCCCTGCTGCGAGGCTGACCTTGCCGGCGCTCAGCTTCCGTTGAAATGGACCGTCCCGAAGCCGGATATGTCGTAGCCGCCGAGGTCTTCGGCTTTCGCATGGAACGCAGGAAGTGCGCAAAACTTCAGAAATTTCTGGATTCGCCGCGATGGCTGAAACAAGATCGGATTCCGACCGCTCCATCCCGACGAGGTTGAAGTCTTGCGGTCGCAGCTTTTCGCAAGCGAGCAGCTGACTGAAAATCAGCTCGCTTCCCGCTTCCGGCTGGCGGCAAAGAAGTCGGAGCCCCTTCGCGTCGCGCAATGAGCGCGGCTTCCTCGCAAGATCGGTCCGCATGACAAGCCCGCGCGTGCGGCGCGCCCATTCGATCAACACCCACGGTTCCTTGCCGAAGCGATCTGCGACCGAGGCGACATTCCAGCCGGACGCTTCCGGAATATGCAATCCGGCGGCGACGCACTCGCCGGCCGCCGCGCGGTCGAGACCGTCGAGCGCACCGTCGAGAAACGTCGCGATGCCCGAGCGCGATTCCCGTAATGCCCATTCCAGCAGAGGATCGTGGCTGCCGACAACCACAGCGGGCCTGGCGGATTCCCTGCCATTGACCGAAGCCACGACGGGGGTCTCGCCGCTTCTGGTGCCGAGCCATGTTTCTATTTCCTCGCGCGGAAACAGGAGCTTTCCGGTCACGCGCCGGACCGGCAGCGTTCCAGCGGCCGCAAGCTCGTAAACCTTGCGCTCTTTCACCCGCAGCAGCACGGCGAGTTCACGGGTGGTCAGAAAGTCGGACATGGCTTTGGTGCGAAAATTTCGGATGCGGAAAATAATACCGCAGAATGCGCGATTCCGCAGGGCGAAACATTCCGGCTTCCCTTCAGGCCATCACGTCTCTTTGTGCGTGCACCGCCCTCGGACGGACTGATCGCATTTTACCAGCAGAAACAGGGCCTTGTCGGCACTTAAAGCGGAAAGCACCCTCCCGATGAAACTTCCGGTTCAATGGAATGTTGAATTCGCCTGCCGCCTGATGCGAACGATTGATGAAACGCGCTGAATTTTGATCTTCTTTGCCGTTTCTTCCGGACGCCGTGGAATACGCACTATTTTCGTATATTGCTGAAGCGGTGCCAAATATCATATCAACCCAGGCAAAGCAAAAGTGGAAATACATAAAAACTACGAAAAGGCACCCCAATGGCCAATACGACATCAGAGCTTGAGACGCTCCTCATGCAGCGCTCGCTGACAGATCCGGACCTTCTGTCTGCGGCGGAGAAGGCGGCAGATTACCGGATTCTGCCCGAAGCCACCGTGATCAAGATCGGCGGTCAGAGCGTCATCGACCGGGGCCGCTCGGCGGTCTATCCGCTTGTCGAAGAAATCGTGGCCGTCCGCAAGGCGCACAAACTGCTGATCGGCACCGGCGCCGGCACGCGCGCCCGACACCTCTATTCGATCGCGGCGGGGCTCAACCTTCCGGCTGGCGTGCTTTCACAGCTCGGCGCATCGGTCGCGAGCCAGAACGCCGAAATGATCGGGCAGCTGCTCGCCAAGCATGGCATTTCCACGGTCAGCAACGCGGGGCTCTCGGCTGTGCCGCTCTACCTGGCCGAGGTGAACGCCGTGGTTTTCTCCGGCATGCCGCCCTACGGACTATGGGTGCGCCCTGCCGCCGATACCGTCATTCCGCCGTATCGCACCGACGCAGGTTGCTTCCTCGTTGCCGAGCAGTTCGGAACGAAAGCGATGATCTTCGTTAAGGACGAAAACGGCCTCTACACCGAAAACCCGAAGACTTCGAAGAACGCCACCTTCATCCCGAAGATATCGGTCGACGAGATGAAGGCCAAGGGGCTGCACGACTCGATCCTCGAATTCCCGATGCTCGACCTGCTCAAATCGGCGAAGCACGTTCGCGAGGTACAGGTCATCAACGGCCTCGTCGCCGGCAACCTGACGCGCGCCCTCGCCGGCGAACACGTCGGCACCATCATCACTGCGAGCTAAGGGATCACCGAAATGTCTGCCAACACCATCAAACACGTCGCCTCGCCGCTCGCACGCCAGACGCTCCTCGACGGCCAGCTTACCGCCCCCGTCGCGGGCGTGCGCCCCATCCGCATCCTGCCGTGGCTGCAGGTCGTCAAGATCGGCGGCCGCTCTATCCTGGACCGCGGCCACGAGGCGATCCTGCCCATCGTGGACGAGTTGCGGAAACTGCTGCCGGAGCATCGTCTCCTAATCCTGACCGGCGCCGGTATCCGCGCGCGCCATCTCTATGGCGTGGGGCTGGACCTCGGTCTTCCCGTCGGCTCTCTTGCGCCACTCGCCGCAAGCGAGGCGGGCCAGAACGGCCACATCCTCGCGTCGCTGCTCGCGCCTGAGGGCGTCTCCTATATCGAGCATCCGACCATGGCAGACCAGCTCGCCATCCACCTTTCGGCCGCCCGTGCCGTGGTGGGCAGCGCCTTCCCGCCCTATCATAACCACGAGTTTCCGGGCTCGCGCATTCCGCCCCATCGGGCCGACACGGGCGCGTTCCTGCTCGCCGACGCGCTCGGCGCGGCTGGCCTCACGATCGTGGAGGATGTGGACGGGGTTTACACCACCGACCCGAACGGCCCCGACGGGAAAAGGGCGAAGCTCCTGAAGGAGACGAGCGCCGCCGATCTCGCAAAGCACGAGGGCACACTTCCGTTCGACCGCGCGCTGCTTGAGGTGATGGCCACCGCGCGTCACATCGAGCGCGTGCAGATCGTGAACGGGCTCGTGCCGGGGCGGCTCACCGCAGCGCTGCGCGGCGAGCATGTCGGTACCATCGTTCGCACCGGCGCGCATCCGGCGTAGCCGCACTCAGAATGGGGCGCCTTTATCGAAACGGAGGCGCTCCACTATCTCCCTTCACCGAACGTCGACGCGAAAAAAACGCTTCAGGCATCCCTCGACGCGATGCGCCGAAGCAGCAGCATCAATCCCCAAGCACCGCCAATGAGCGCCGCCGTCAGGCCCGCAGCAGCAAGCGCGGTCGGCGCATGGCGAGGAATGGCGCCTAGTTCGGGCCAGACGACATCCGCCGTATTGTAAGGCTCGCCGGACCATTGGCAGAGCGCGCCGGTTCCATCGAGCAGCAGATCGCGCTCGACCGCCGCTGCGAGCGCCTTCGTTTCCGCGCGCGCGCCGTCCCGGCTCGCCATATGCGAGAGGAGGGCCATGGTCGCCGCGAGATAGGCGTGGCTGCATTCGTTGAAGGGGCTTTCCTCGTCGGTGAGAGCCGACGGTGCGAGCCCCCACAGGCAGGCTGTAAACTGGATTTCCGCATAGTTGCGCAGACGCCAGAGCTTTTCGTCGGGCTTCACCTGAGCGTCGGCGAGCGCGAAAATCGCGGCGCGATGACGCGCGATCACAGCCATCTGCCCATGCGGGATGCTCTCGATGGAGATGCCCCCGGTCGGTCCGATGCTTTTTCTATGGGCCTCGGCGACCGGCGCGACCGCGAGAAAGACAATGGCCGGGACGAGCCCGGCCATCAGAAGCGCCCCGTAATCGGCGATGCGCCTCATGCAGCCACGGGCTTCGCCGCGATGCGTCTGGCAACGGTGCGTTCGGCGAAAAGCCCGAAAAACGCGCCGATCAACGTCCAGACGAGTGCCTGCGTTCCTATCGACGCGGCCCGGAACTGCCACAGCGTCTGCGCCGAGAAGTTTTCCGGCACTTCCTGGATAGTGGGAAGCGCTTCCAGAGCAACGATGACGGCCAGCGCGTAGACGCCAAGGCCGACAAGCGCACCGTTCCACGCTCCGAGGCGATGGGCGAAGATCTTGCCGAGGCTCAGAGAGGCAAACGCCACTGCGAGCGAGAGTGCCATCATGCCGAAATAGAGCGCGGTGCGAATACCGATCGTTTCCGGCGAACCCACGGCGGGCGGGTTGGCGGGATATTTCATCTGCGGCACGAGATAGAGCACGATAAAGCCTGCCAGCGCGAGGAATGCCGCCGTCGCGCGCGGGCTGAGCCGCCCCAGACGGCCCTGAGCGAAGGCGTTGGCGATGCCGAACAGCCCGCCGAGCGCGGTTCCGAACACGACGAGGCCGGTGAGAAGCCCTGCCGTACTCTGGACCTTGCGGCTCACGAGTTCGGGTTCTTCTGCGGCAGCAGGCTCACCGCGTGCCTCTTTGGCGGCCGCCTCGGCCTTGGCGGTCTGTTCTTCAAAGGCAATGGCCTGATCGACCGGCGGCTCGCCGACCGTATAGGCAAAAAGGAAAGTGACGAGCGCGGCGAGAAGCCCGGCGAGCATGCCGCGCGCGAGATAGGAACCAGCCATGTGATTTTCGCTCCGACGTCAGTGGCAGGGGAAACCAAGCAGATGGCGGGCGTCATGGACGGCTTCATGCACCATCATGCCGTCGAAGATCGCCACCGCGCCCTGTTCGGCGCCTACGAAATAGATCGCAAGGAGCGCGATCAGGCCGCCGAAGATGGCCCACGGAAGAATGCTGCTGAGCGGAATGACAAGGTTCGGCACGTCAGCGACGTCGTGCCGGTGGGCGATGTCGGTCATGATATCTCCTTGGGATTGCGCGTCCCGTTCGAGTTATGACGCCGAGAAATTTGAGGGTCTGACTCACGGCTCGGGGACCGTTAACAGTGGCGCGACCGCGCCGGAATTTCACCGGCTTCCTCATCTCGGGCGAGCGGATGATGAACCCCGTGTCGACCGCCGTCAACTCGCTAGATACCGAGCGCGTTGCGAGGAAGTGCCCGGAATGCTCGGACAGGATTGCGCGCCAATAGCAAATGTGTAATCCAGACCGAAGCGCGGCCTTCACGGGATTGCCGTCGCGGTCCGGCAGACCGAGCCGGAAAAGCCGGGGGCTGCATTTTGCAAGTAGCGCATGGATTGGCGGGCCTTGCCACGCTTCTGGCCGTGGCCTGGTGCCTTAGCGAAGATCGCTGGCGTCTTCCCCTCCGCATCGTCGCGGGCGGCATAGCGCTTCAAACAGCCCTCGCCGTGCTGTGCATCGAGTTTCCGCCGGCGACAGCCGTTTTCGCGACCTTGAACGACGCCGTCGGAACTCTCCAGACCGCGACCGACGCCGGGACCGCGCTCGTTTTCGGCTATCTCGGCGGCGCGCCCCTGCCCTTCAGCGAAGTGACGCCGGGCGCGAGTTTCGTTCTGGCTTTCAAGGCGTTTCCCCTCGTGCTCGTCATCAGCGCGCTTGCGAGCCTCATGCTCTACCTCGGCATCCTCCAGCGTATCGTCGGCGGCTTCGCCTTTATCCTGCGAAACACGCTCGGCATCGGCGGCGCGCTCGGTCTCGGCGCGGCGGTCCACATTTTCGTCGGCATGGTGGAAGCGCCGCTTCTGGTGCGCGCCTATCTCAACCGGATGTCGCGCGGCGAGCTTTTTGCGCTCATGAGTTGCGGCATGGCGGGCGTGGCCGGCACCATGATGGTGATCTATGCCTCGCTTCTCGGCCCCGTCATTCCGGGCGCGCTCGGCAACATCCTCATCGCCTCCGTGATTTCGACGCCCGCCGCGCTCGCCATCGCCGCGATCATGGTGCCGTTCGATGCGGGCGCGCGCGAGCCTGCGGTGCTCGAACAGAGCGACCCGCCGTCGAGCGCCCTCGAATCGATCACGCGCGGCACGACCGACGGCATTTTCCTCGTCGCCAGTATCATCGCGATGCTGATCGTCTTCGTGGCGCTCGTTCATCTCGTCAATGCCGGGCTGGGCCTCATTCCCTCTCCGGGCGGCGGAGCGATTACGCTGCAACAGCTTTTCGGGCTCGTATTCAAACCGCTGCTGTGGGCCATCGGTATCGGTGCGAACGAACTCGACACGGCGGCGGGCCTGATGGCGACAAAGACCGTCGTGAACGAGTTCGCCGCCTATCTCGACCTCGCGCGGTTGCCTCCCGACGCGCTGAGCCCGCGCTCGAAGATGATCATGACCTATGCGCTGTGCGGTTTCGCCAATTTCGGCAGCGCCGGGATCATGATCGGCGGCATGACTGTGATGGCGCCCGAAAGGCGCTCGGAAATCGTGGAACTTGCGCCGAGATCGATCGTGTCGGGCACGCTTGCGACGATGTCGAGCGGGGCTGTTGCCGGCATGCTGGCCTAGGGGCCGGCTGAATCGCAATCAGATCGCGGTGAAAGGGTTTGTTTTTCAGGTTTTGGCCAGGCTGCGCCACGACGCTTACGGCGCGCCTTCGAAACGGGGCAGCACTCACTCGACAACTCGAACCGCAACGCGTCGAGCTTGAGGAGAGTTTCGCACAAGAGGCGGCCGAACATGCGGCGCCGCAGATCAGTCGAACGCGAAGCCGGAAGCGCCGCGTTTGGCAAGGGAGGTTGCCGGCGGAACTGCTGCACAAGCGATTCGCATCCAGCGTCGTCCCAATGCTCCTGCCGGACGGGCTTTTGCGCAAGCTTGGCGAACCCGCCGCCGCCCCGCTTGAGCGCGACGCCGAAGAAATCCGACAGCGACGCCCAGACGAAACGCCCGCCGATGTTGAAGGCGGAAAGCAGTCCCGCGAAGCCCGCTGCGATCGCGGCGATCTGCGTCTTCTGCGCCAACCGCAGCAATTTGCCTGCGAAGATCACCTGAAGCATCGGCGACGCCATGCCGATGACGCCGATGCCGGCCAAGAAAGCCAGAACTTGGGGCGGCTTTTTCGGCAAGCGGTTGCAGGAACGCAAAAAGCCCCGCTGGGGGCGAGGCTTTTTTGTGTATAGGGGATTTGGTTTGATATCC